>JBHIAL010000207.1:0-3144 GCA_046758525.1 bacterium | reverse complement strand
TTTTAATTAAGGCAGTCAAGATCGCTCTTAAAGATGCCCTTAACCTTCTAGGAATCACCGCCCCCCAGAAGATGTAATTGCTACCATTCAACTAAAAATCTGTAATTCTCACTTATCTTAAGGATTTTGCAAAATTTTATGACTTCCCACCCGGCGTAATACTATTTCGTCTTCGAGGGGCTGAAATGTCATCCTGTACTGTTTGGTTATACTCACTTCCCAGATGCCCCTAGTTCTTCTCACCCGCTTTATCCGCAATGAAGGATGAGATGGATTCTCTGCCAAAAGAAGAAGCTTTTTTTCTAAAACCTTCTGAACCCCTGGGTCTAACTTTTTATAGTCTCTCTTAAATCTATTGGTTCTGGTGTAGCGCATTACTTTTTCAGGTCAGCAATGAGATCTTCTATAGATTTAAAGGTCTTTATCTTGCCTTTTTTGATATCTTCATCGGCTTCCCTTTCCATTTGCTGCCATTCTTGAGTCCAGAACCAAGCTTGATCGTCTGAAATGAGGCGAACTTTTTCTAGGCGAATTTGCTTTCTGGTTTGATCTATCTCAGCCTGTATATAGGAACTTCCACTTATTCCCAAAATCTTTCTCCATTTAGCGGGAATTGTTATAGTACCATTTGGGCGTACCTTAAGAATTTCTGGGCTCATAATAACCTCCAAATTTTGAAAAAGTTAAAATTGTATTTTTTCATATTTTAATTATATTCCAAAAAATATAAGTGTCAACCTCTAAAAGAAAATTCACATTTTTGTTCCAGCATCTCCCAGAATTTCAAAATCAGGACCAACTTTCAGTTTCCCACCTCTTGACAAAATTTTCAAATATGATATAATATAATCAAAAATGAAAATAAGGGACTAACAATGAAAAAGACCTTTCCTTTAGAAAGAAAGGATCAGATTCTTGACTTAGTTACCCGAAAGGGAAGAATCACTGTTGATGAATTAATAGATATGTTTAAAGTTAGCGGAGCTACCGTAAGGCGAGACCTGGAATTTCTGGAACGTCAGGGTTTAATCACCAGAGCTCATGGTGGTGCCATGAGCAAAAGCCGGGTAAGCCTCGAACCTGATTTTTTCGAAGAAAAAGAGAAATTTCTGGGGGAGAAAAGAAGAATTGGTGAGGAAGCTAGCAAACTAGTGGAGGAGGATGAGGTAATATTTTTAGAGGCAAGTACTACTGTTCTCGAGTTAGCTAGAAACATCGGGAATAAGAACAACCTTACCGTAGTTACTAACTCTCTGGATATAGCTCAGGAGTTAGATGGAAAGGAAGGGATAAATTTAATCATTACTGGAGGAAGCCCGAGGAGAAAAAGCCGTGCTCTCATCGGTCCTCTGACTGAGGCCACTCTTTCCCAGATGCGGATAGATAAGGCCTTTATGGGAGTGAGTGCTCTGGATCCTGTTTATGGAATAACTGCGCCCACTTTAGAAGAGGCTCAGACGAGGAAAAAGATTGTTAAAGCTTCTAATAAAATAATTATTTTATCGGACCATTCTAAGTTTGGTAAACAAAACTTTGCCTCCGTCGATCCCGTACGATCAATAGATATTTTAATCACCGACCGGGGAGTGTCGGAGGAAATGAAGGTGGAGATAGAGAGATTGGGAGTTGAGGTAAGAGTAGTATGGAAATCTGCTTAATTTTTCAATTGTGATACCATTTAATCATAAATAAGCAATAGGACTTTTGACACTCAAACGATCTAGGAGGGAAGATTGGTAGAGAGAATTAAAAAAACAATGGAGGAAATGGCGTCAAATGCTATTGAAATTTTTAAAAATCTATCAGGCAAAGATATCGAGATTATGGAGGATCTTCTAAAAAGAACATTGGTAGAAGCTCTTTGAAGAAGGTATCAAATTCATCTTACAGGAGGAGGAGAATGGCAGAGATCTTTGGCAAAAAATACACCAGAGAGGAGCTCGTGAGACTTACCGGTGACATCTCCCAGATTGCCGGGATGAAGAAATACGAGCTTCTAGAGGGAAAGGGTAGGGGAGTAAGAGCCCTCGATGTCTGGACAGGAACAGGGTTTTTCTTTACTGTCCTCCTTGATCGGGGAATGGATATCTCGGAAGCCCGGTATTGCGGAAAATCGCTCTGCTGGAGATCTTCTACCGGAGATGTTCATCCTCACTTTTTTGATTCCCGAGGGTTAGGATGGCTTCGCAGCTTCTTTGGGGGACTGCTTACTACCTGTGGTCTGACTTACTGTGGAGCCCCCTGTCAAGATGAGGGAGAAGATCTGGGTCTTCACGGGAGAATCTCCCACATTCCAGCAGATAGAGTTTACCTGGATGGGGAATGGAGAGAAGACGATTATATCCTCTCCGTAAAGGGAAAGATACGAGAAAGCGTAGTTTTTGGAGAGAATATTGTCCTCATAAGACGCATAAGTGCCCGTTTAGGTGAATCCAAACTCTGGATTCACGACGTGGTAGAAAATCAAGGGTTTCGAAAGAGCCCTTTTATGATTCTCTACCACATAAATGGAGGTTTTCCTGTCGTGGCCGAAGGAGCCAGGTTAATTTCACCCACCAAAGAGGTAAGGCCGCGTGATCAGGAGGCCGAAATAGGTAAAGAGGATTATCATAAATTTACTGCTCCTATCCCTGGCTTCAAGGAAAAAGTTTATTATCATGAAATGAAAGAAGATGTCTCAGGACTTGTACCTTGTGCCTTGGTAAATGAAGATTTTGAGGGAGGATTTGGTTTCTACCTGACCTATAAAAAGAGTCAACTTCCCAGGTTCATCGAATGGAAGATGATGGGAGAAAGTGACTATGTAGTAGGAATGGAGCCGGCTAACTGTGGGGTGAAGGGAAGGGATAAGGAAAGGCAAAGAGGAACTCTAAAATTTCTGGAGCCGGGGGAGAAAAAGGAGTTCGATCTGGAGATAGGGGTACTGGATGGGAAAGAGGCTATTAAGGAGTTTGAAAAACTTGCAGAAAAATGATCGTTCAGGCAATTCCCAATAGATGTATGGCTATTTCAAAATAAACTACCAAGCAGGTTATGTCTACAATTGTGGTTATCAAGGGTCCTGAGATAAGAGCAGGGTCAAATCCCAAGCGTTTAAAGATTATTGGTAGGAGCGATCCCAGGCAAGTAGCGATGGTTACAGTA
>JBHIAL010000206.1:0-3146 GCA_046758525.1 bacterium | reverse complement strand
TTCTTAGGGGAAAGGATGTCCTCGGGAGAGGCTGTTATGAGGCTTTTAAAAAAGATAGCTTATAATGCCAAACTTCCCTACTTTACCATAACCCCGACCTATTCTATTTGTTCTGATCATGGGTATCTGGTGGGGGAGCATCATCGCTGCCCCACTTGTGGAAAAGAAACTGAGGTCTACAGCCGGGTAGTAGGATACTTCAGGCCCGTGAGGAACTGGAATGAGGGTAAACAGGAAGAATTCAGGCAGAGACTGGAATATAAAGAAAAGATAGCTTTAGAAAAGGAGCTTGCCATAGGAGCCACAAGATTGCACTAGATTTACACAGATGATAACTGTTGACCGCAAAGATCGCAGAGTGCGCAGAGATGAATCAAAAAGAAAAACTTGGTGAAATATGATAAGGCTGATCTGAATTGAGACTTTAGATGGAGTTTAAGGGTTTTATTAAGACTTCCTTGATAGAATATCCGGGCAAAATCGTCTCCGTGGTATTTGTAGGGGGCTGCAATTTTAGATGCCCATTTTGCCAGAATCCAGATCTGGTGCTTAATTCTCGAAGCCTTCCTTCTACCGGCGAAAAAGAGGTCATAGACCATCTCTTATGCAAGAGAAAATGGCTGGATGGTCTGGTGATTACAGGGGGAGAGCCGATGCTGGAGAAAGGTCTTCCTAATTTTGTGAGCAAGATAAAAAAAGAAGGTTTTTTAGTAGAGATTGAGACCAATGGTACCAATCCTGGGATGTTGAGGGATTTGGTGGAAAGAAGCTTAGTAGACTATCTTGCTCTGGATATCAAGGCACCCTTTGAGTGGGAAAAATATAGGAAGGTAGCGGGGATTGTTGACGAGCTACTGTTTGGGAAGGTGAAGGAAAGTGTGAAAATCTTATCAAGGTCAAATATTGATTATGAATTGAGGACCACCGTTGTTCCAGGGCTTGTTGACCAGGAAGATCTCATCTCCATTGCCAGAGGCCTTGAAGGTATCAGAAAGTATGTCTTACAGCAGTTTGCGCCCAAAGTCACTCTCGACAAGCAATATGAGAAGATAGAGCCGTATTCTAAAGACAAACTGGAGGAAATGAAAGAGAAAATCGCCGATTATGTGGAGTTCTGCGAAATTAGAGGTGTGTAATTGAAAGAACCTGAAAAAATGACTCTGGAGCTGGTAAAAACTCATGGGCTAACCGAGGAGGAATACGAGAAGATCAAGGAAATTCTTTCTCGCGAGCCAAATTTTACCGAGTTGGGCATCTTTTCGGTAATGTGGAGCGAGCATTGTAGTTACAAGAGTTCAAAGCCAGTTTTGAAACTCTTTCCCACCTCGGGTGAGAACATTTTAGTCAAGGCAGGGGAAGAAAATGCTGGAGTTATCGATATCGGTGGTGGATTAGCCGTGGTAATGAAGGCAGAATCACACAATCATCCCTCGGCAGTAGAGCCCTTTCAAGGTGCAGCTACCGGTGTGGGAGGTATCATCAGAGATATTTTTACCATGGGTGCCCGCCCTGTTGCTCTTCTTGATTCCCTCCGTTTCGGTCATTTAGAGAATGGCCGTAACCGCTATTTATTTGGTGGAGTAGTAGGTGGAATTGCTGCTTACGGCAATTGCTTGGGCATTCCCACGGTGGGAGGAGAGGTCTATTTCGATGAGACCTATGAGGGCAATCCCGTGGTGAACGTGATGTGTGTGGGGGTAGTCAGAAAAGATGATCTCACTAAGGCCAGGGCAACTGGGGTGGGAAACCCCGTTCTTTACGTAGGTTCAGATACCGGTCGGGATGGCCTAGGGGGAGCCAGTTTTGCCTCCCGGGAGCTGACCGAGGAATCAGTTAGAGATAGACCTGCGGTTCAGATAGGTGATCCCTTCCGGGAGAAGTTGCTCCTCGAAGCTTGCCTGGAGCTTTTGAACACCGGGGCAGTGGTGGCTATGCAGGATATGGGAGCAGCTGGGCTTACCTCCTCGACCACCGAAATGGCCTCCAGGGGAGGTTCTGGCATTGAGATAGATATCTCTCTGGTCCCCAAAAGGGAGGCGGGAATGATACCTTATGAGGTAATGTTGTCTGAATCACAGGAGCGGATGGTCCTCATTGTTAGAAAAGAAAAGGAGGAGCCAGCCAAGAAGATTTTTAAAAAGTGGGATCTTCATGCTGTGACTATCGGTAAGGTAACTGCTGATGGTCTTTTCCGGGTGCTTGATAAGGATAAAGTAGTAGCTCAGATTCCCGCCAGGGCTCTAGTTAAAGAGGCACCAGTCTATACCAGAAAAGAGAAAAAACCAGAGTATTTATCCCGGACCAGGGGTTTTAAAATTTCGGAGCTTCCCCAGCCCCCAGACTGCAATGAGGTTTTGAAAAAACTCCTTCAGTCGCCAACCATCTCCTCCAAAGGATGGGTTTATCAACAGTACGACCATATGGTAAGAACTGACACCGTTCTTCTTCCCGGTAGCGATTGTGCCCTAGTAAGAATCAAAGGAACGAAAAAGGCCCTCGCCCTAACCTTCGACGGCAACGGTACTTACTGTTATCTTAATCCCTATGAGGGGGGAAAGATCGCGGTAGCAGAAGCAGCCAGAAATGTGGTTTGCTCTGGGGCTAAACCCCTGGCTATCACCAATTGTCTTAATTTTGGTAGTCCAACCAAGCCGCAAATTTTTTGGCAGTTTAAAAGATGCGTGGAAGGAATGGCTGAGTCTTGCTGCAGGCTTGGCACCCCGGTGACGGGGGGTAATGTTAGTTTCTACAATGAGAATCCCAAAGGAGCCATTGATCCAACTCCCGTGGTAGGGATGCTGGGTTTGCTTGAGGATGTGGACCGCTGCTGCAGCCCGGATTTTAAAAGAGAAGGAGATTTAGTCATCCTTTTGGGAGAGTGTAAGGATGATCTGGGGGGAAGTGAATATCTTAAGCTGGTTCATGGCTTAAAGATGGGAGATTCACCCCCAATCAATCTGGAGAGAGAAAAAACAGTTCAAAGAACATGCCTTGAGGCGATTAAAGCAGGTTTAATAAACTCCGCTCATGATTGTTCTGAAGGTGGTTTAGCAGTGACTCTAGCTGAGTGCTGCATCTTGAGCTCTAATCATAAAATAGGAGCCATTATTGATCTTTTGCCCTCTTTTTTCCCGTTCTCCCTCAGA
>JBHIAL010000205.1:0-3179 GCA_046758525.1 bacterium | reverse complement strand
TCAGGGCCGAGGCTACCTATGGAGATCCCTGGGAAGAAGACCCCGCCTGTTATCTAGACACCGGGGACGGCACTCGCTAAAAGATGCAAGCTGAAGAAAGAAATCACCAGGATCGGCATAATTTGCCTCAAGATTCTTATAAGCCAAGGCTTATCGCCTGTGAAGTGACCAGAAGATGTAACTTAGCCTGTCTTCATTGCCGCGCCTCGGCTCAATCCGAGCCTTGCCCGGATGAGCTTACCGGTGAGGAATGGATGAGGCTTATCGACGAGATCGCCTCCTTAAGTAAACCTATCCTCATTCTTACCGGAGGTGAACCTACCCTGAGGAGAGATATCTATAAAATTGCCGAGCATGCCAGCAGTAAAGGGCTAAGGGTAGTATTAGCCTCTAACGGAATCAACATTAACCAGGAGAGCATCAAGAGGATGAAAAATGCCGGAATTAAAAGACTCAGCATCAGCCTTGATGGGGCTACCTCCCAGACTCATGACAGCTTCAGGGGCGTTAAGGGAGCCTTTGAGAAAGCAGTAAGAGGAGCTAAGGAAGCTAAAGAAACTGATCTGGACCTACAAATTAATACCACCATTACCAGGCTAAACCTGGGGGAAGTTCCCGGGATTCTAAATTTGGCAGCTCGATTGGGTGCGGTAGCCTACCATCCTTTTCTTTTGGTTCCGGTGGGTAGAGCCAGTAAGCTTAAGGCTCAAGAAATTCCTGCGGAAGAGTACGAGAAACTTCTTTGCTGGTTTGCCCAAATTAGAGAAAAGATAGCTTTACTCATCAAAGTGACCTGTGCCCCTCATTATTATAGAATTCTTCATCAACGAGCCAGACAAAGAGGCAAAGCGGTATTCACCCAAACTCAGGGCCTTAATGCCTTTACGCAGGGATGCCTGGCTGGAACAGCCTTCTGTTTTATCTCCTCCAGAGGAGATGTTCAACCCTGTGGTTATCTAGAGCTAAAATGCGGAAATATAAGGGAAAAAAGGTTCTCTGAGATCTGGAGGAACTCGGAGGTTTTTAACGATCTAAGAAAAATCGGTAAATACCAGGGCAAGTGTGGCCGATGTGAGTTCAAGGGGATCTGTGGAGGATGCCGGGCCCGAGCCTATTCGGTGAGTGGTAATTATCTTGCAGAGGAGCCTTATTGTGTGTATGAGCCGGCTGCCTGCAAGAAATGAGCTTCGCCGATTTCTGTCGGCGATGGCTTAGAGTCCAGAACTGTCCTAATAGTACCAGGAAAGTATTAGTATTCAGGAGATTTATACGCGTATCGAGGGACTTTCCCCGGAGAGAGCGTATAGCGTTTAGCGGATAGTAAAACCCTAAACAACTACCACTTTCAGATTTACTCTATACGCTCTACGCTACCCGCTATACTAATACAGCGACGAAGGGGAAGAGTGCCGAGATATTCTTGGGGGTGAAGGAGCTAAGATGGATCCCATCGATAAAAAGATTTTAAGAAGGATAGAAAAGGAATTTCCAGTCAGCCCATACCCTTACCGGGATCTGGCCCAGGATCTTGACCTCGGTGAGGAAGAGGTGATTTCCCGAATATCCCGATTGAAAAAGAGAGGGATCATATTGCGAATGGGAGCTTTTTTTGATTCAGAGAAATTGGGTTTCAAAAGCACCTTAGTAGCCATGAGGGTTCCTCAACCCCACCTCCAGGAAGTGGCTAAAATAGTCAACCACCATCCAGGGGTGACCCATAATTACCGCCGGGATCATGAGTTTAACCTCTGGTTTGTCTTGATGGGAAAGAGTAAGAAGGAAATAGATGAGACTCTGAGAGGGATTAAAAAACAAACCGGGATAGCCCAAATATTAAAATTGCCCAAAAGGACACTATTCAAACTTGATCTAAACTTCACCCGAGAAAGAGAATAATTTATGATAACCCAGCTTGATAAGAAAATTATTAACCGCCTGGGGAAAAATCTACCTCTCTGTAGTCGTCCTTTTGAGAAAATTGCCCGGGAAATAGATATTGAGGAAGAAGCTCTTTTTAACAAAATCAGAGAA
This sequence comes from bacterium, assembly GCA_046758525.1. Lineage (GTDB taxonomy): Bacteria > Aerophobota > Aerophobia > Aerophobales > AE-B3A > AE-B3B. Next base: position 1,148 of record JBHIAL010000205.1, on the reverse strand, counting down.
TACCAAGCGAGGGGATGGATACGGAAGTTTTCCGCCGGTCTCAATCACACTTCCTTTGAGATAGCTTCTACTAACGCTATGGGTGTATGGAAGGTTCCGGAGAATCGCATTCAAAAAGTTGGGCGGGTAATGGCCTCTTTTAGAGAGGTAAGCCATTGTTATGAGAGAGCTACTCATCAAGGGTGGAAATATAATTTATACACTATGATCCATGCTAGTAGCAAAGAAGAATGTGAGAGAGTAGCCCGAAGAATTTCGCAAAAAACAGGGATAAGGGAATATGAGCTTCTCTATACCTCCCAAGAATTTAAAAAGACCTCCCCAATTTATTTTGAGGAGGAGCTCTCTTTACAGACCAAGTAATATTTTCTAGCACATCCATTGTTGTTAAAAATTAAGTAAGGAGGATTAAGATGACTGAGAAAGGCAAAATTTTAGCAATCGAGGATGATCCTCAAATGGTGGAATTTATCAAAACTACCCTGGAGGCACATTCCTACAAGGTCTATAGTGCTCCCACCCAAAAAGAAGGGTTAGAGAAAGTAAAAGAAGTATCACCTGATCTGATCATCCTGGACGTAATGCTGGAGACCAAAGGGTCTGGATTCTGGGCAGCCCAGAAGCTGAAGAGCAAGGACCCCGACTCCGAGTTTAAGGAGTACTCTAACGTCCCTATATTGATGCTAACTGCCATCCACACCCAGACAGAGTTCCGATTCTCTCCCGAAACTGACGGAGAATATCTGCCAGTGGATGATTTTGTAGAAAAGCCCATAAAGCCAAAGGAATTGGTAAAAAAAGTAGAAAATCTTCTAAAGAGTTAAGGACCATAGCCGAGTAAATGAGATTGAATGAAAGGGAAAAGATTCTCGATGCCATCCCTCTAGAAAAGGAGCTGATCTATCGAATAGAGTGGTTTATTAAAGTGCGTTGGCTGGCAGGAGGAGGGGTTATCGTAGCCTCCTGGACGATGGACTCTCTCCTCCATATGCCCATCCTGGTAGTTCCTCTTTATTCCATAGGGGGTTTGGTCCTTCTCTACAACGTCTTTTTCTGGATTTATGCTCAAAGACTAAGAACTGCCACCCCGTATAGTCCTGGTGTTTTTACCAGGTTCGCCAACCTTCAGATAGTAATTGACTGGCTAG
>JBHIAL010000204.1:0-3194 GCA_046758525.1 bacterium | reverse complement strand
AGCAGTCGGAATGCCCGAACTTATTGAGAAGTTACACGAAATCAGCTAAACTAGTTGAATCTCTTATAGAAATCATTTAAAAAAAGCTGAAAAATGGCGAGGATGTTTTGATCAGTGGCTTCAGGAAATTTTGGGTGAATGAGAAAAATGAATGGAGAGGGTAGAAATCCTGCCACTGGGCGAGATCTGATGTTGGGATCAAGAAGGATTAATCATTTCAAATATTCATCGGTGTTAAAGAATAAACTAAATGGGAAAAGATAAGGTTAATTTGTATTATCTCAATAAATAGGGGAAATATCAACAGACAAGAGATTATTTCAAACTAGCCGCCGAAGGGCATTAGGGAGTTATCCCGGTGCTGTTTTACCAATTAAGAAAAAATATTAGATATGCTATTAGATCTCAAAAAGCCAATTGACTGTTTCTATGGCTCTTTGTAAGAGTGAGAAGATTATGGAGAAGTATCCCATGAGGCATCTAAACGAAGTTCTTTTGCTCGTTGAGCGATGAGATCGGCCAGATTGGGCATTTCAAAGGTACCTGAGATTCGGTCGTAGAGGTAATTATAGAAGTTAATACCCAACTTTTTGGCTGTGACTGACAGAGACATGAAGGTATCCCATACTTTGGTTCCTTCATTGGTTCTTGTTCCATAGCTGACCACGCGTTTACGCACCCGTTTTCGTGCTCCCAGTTCTGCAGAGTTGTTATGCAAGGGGATTTCGGGATGATCAAGAACGATTAGCATTGAGGGTTTTTTGGATTTGGTTTTGGCAATGCGCTGGTCCAAGGCGTAGTAACCTGTCTCGGTGGAGAAAAGTTGATCAAATTCATTGTTCAGTCGAACGTGCTCGTCTGGTGTGGGATTATCTCGGTATTCACGCAACTTTTTATAGAAGTCCCAGTATTTTTCCAGGAAAGAATCCAAAAGTTGACGATGGTAGGATATGCAGGGATCAAGTTTTTTATAGAGCCGTCCATCATGAACCCAGCATAGAACCAGTTGTTGGGTTACCCACTTGAACTGTGGGGCATCGTCGCAAATGAGCAGTCGCACGACAGGAAACTCCATTTGAGCATGGTAGGCCGCTATGGCCGCTGCATCTATTACATGGTTACGCTGTTGAGCTCCAAGATGGGGTAAGCCTTTATCAAGGAGGGAGAAAAACTCATCCTGCCCCAGTTGCTGCTCTTGAGGGAAGGATTTCAACTGTTGTATAACTGGGGCGGATAATTTAAAGATATCAATATAGGAAAAGGCCTCCCTATTAAGGAGGAAAGTACGTTCGCGAAAGTTTTGAAGGACATCTATGACGGTCAATCGGCTTTTATTCTCCGTTGTGAAATAGGCTGTGTAAAGAGGATTACACAGGATCTGGCAATAGTAGTTCTGGGCCTTGACGCGAGTTGTGGTATCATCGATGTTTTGCCAGGGGCTGCTAAGAAGTCCTGCCTCGTAGAGGGCGTCTTTTTCTTTGTGAAAGACGTCATGGTCTTTTATTAAAAAATTGGAGAGTTGTCCTGCTGAGATTATGATTTTAGCGTCGGTAAAGAGGTCATGGATCTTGGGTTGAGTCACGTTGGCGTCAAAGCACAGCTTGAGAGCTAGAGTCTTAATACCAGGCCCAAACTCTCCATCATATCCATGGGGTAGTGGAGCCAGATAGGTTTTTCTCAAGGAAGGGGAGTAGTATTTTTCTTTTAGAAATAAGATGTTGTGTGCTTCGAACTTGATATCTTGGACGACAACTCGGTCATAGCCTTTAAACTGGGCATCTTCAGGTAAAAGTTTGGTGTCAAACTCGCACACTTTTTCTTCATGAGTTTTAATACGGTTTATCTTCCTTCTTTTTTTTCGTTTTTTCGGCCTGCGGCGTTCTTTCTCTGAGGAATGGTCAGGATTTTTCTTATTAGGCTTGATCGTGGGCTTTCCCTGTTCGCCTTTGAGTTGGTTGTTTTCATCTCTTAACTGCTGAATTTGTTTTTTCAGTTCCAAGATCTCCTGGTTCAATGTCTCCACGAGGTTGAGTAACTTCACGATGTGATTACGGGCTTCATGAATATCTTGGATGTTGTTGATGTCAAGATCGTTCAGCACTGTCTTGCCTCCTGTAGCGTATCTACCCGGGAGGCAGAAGTGTCTTTATTAAGTTTGTTGCGGAAATCCTTACTCAGGGGATAGACGTAAACGGCCTTTTTAGGAAGCGTTGGTTTATTGGACTTGCTGAGTTTACCAAGACCAGTGGTTTCTCCTACATAGATCCAATTATCTGCTTTGTAGCATGTCGCGGAAAACCTCTCGGTATCTACAAAGGTCTCCAGCAAATAAACGGGGTGATTATATATACGTTTCCAGTCCTCAGATACACGACGACGGCTCATGGCCAGCATGTGGGAGGCCAAATGAGGAACTTTAACCCATGACAATATCAGAAAGCGAATATTGTTAATGATTAGATGAAGGTTCTTTTCGCGAGTTTCCGCTGACCAGCCAATAAAGCGATCTCTGACCCCAATGTACCAGGGAGCCGATCCGTAGGCCAAACAGGCAATAGGACGACCATTGGAGAAAGCCATATACTTGAGATGTTCGCCAACAGGTTGGGTATACCCAAGGTAGTGATATTCACTGATCAGGCTGTTGAAAAGTTTTTCCTGGGCAGTTCTGCGGACCTGTTTAAGATTGATAGGGAAAAGTTCTTTAAGTGAACATTCAACCGTGCTTTCATCAACAGATATTCTGAGCGGCTTTTTCCTATGGGCAAGAGGATTAGGAGGAGTCGACTTACGAGGGGGTAATTTGATTAAATCTTTTGACTCCAGCAGTAAAAGAAGACTTCGGCAGACCATGTCCTTGAGGGCGCCATTTGTTTGTCGCCAGTTCCATATTCTGCAAACCTCCTGAGAGATAAAACGTCTGCTGCGGTCAGGATGTATTGATATTATTTGCCTGATGACGGCAATATCCGATTCGCTGATGGTTTGACCGCGATATGTTGTGATTGTTTCCATACCTAATACTATATAGCATCAGGCGATGGAACGCAAATTTTATTTACATAATTTTGAAAAAAAATGAAGGAAAGGAATAATTCTACCCCGATTTATTGAGAAGATACACGAAAGCTAAGTTAAAGGAGGTATGTTATGCGGTTAATTGAATGGGAAGTGGCAGAAGATGGTTATGAAGA
>JBHIAL010000203.1:0-3204 GCA_046758525.1 bacterium | reverse complement strand
AGTCTCTTTCATTCCTTTGAACCTGTTTTGTTTATAGAGGGAAATTACAGTGATTTCGCGTGCTATGAGACTCCTCTTCTGGGTCTCATCTGTCAGGCCTCGGGAGTAGCTACCCGGGCTGCCCGCTGCAAAAAAGCCGCCGATGGCAAATCTATTATCCATTTTGGGGCAAGGCGAATGCATCCCGGAATAACCCCTATGATAGACAGGGCTTCTTTCATCGGGGGATGTGATGGCGTATCTGTAAATAAGAGTGCCCAAGATTTAGGAGAAGAGCCCATAGGAACTATTCCCCACACCCTGATTTTGCTGGCCGGAGACACCCTAGAAGCCACCCGAATGTTCCATGAGGTCATCGAACCCAGAGTGAGGCGAGTGGCACTTATAGATACGTTGGCGGATGAAAAATTCGAAGCCCTGAGAGTTGCCGAGGGACTAGGTAAAGATCTTTTTGGTGTGAGACTGGATACGCCTCCTTCGAGGAGAGGAGATCTTTTGAAACTCTTAGAGGAGGTAAGATGGGAACTAAACTTAAGGGGATTTAAGAAGGTAAAACTTCTGGTCTCGGGGGGGATCGATGAGAAGAAAATTCGGGAGCTACGAGGGGTGGTTGATAGCTTTGGAGTAGGTACCTGGATAAGCAATGCTCCAGTGATAGATTTTTCATTAGACATCGTAGAGATTGAAGGAAAGCCTTTTTCTAAAAAGGGAAAGCGTTCCGGAAAAAAACAACTCTGGCAATGCTCCTCTTGCCGTGCTCGTCTAATTCTTCCTTCCGAGGAGAGGGTAGCAAAATGTAGCTGTGGAGGGGAATTTGTTCCTCTTTTGAAGCCTATAATCAAAGAAGGTAAGCTCATCAAGGACCTTCCTTCTCCGCAAAAAATTAGACAATACGTGCTTGAACAACTAGAAAAAATTCCTTCATTTCTGCAGGGGCCTAGAGGTTGAGAAGAGGAAGAAATTGTCTCTCGTGGTGCAAAAATATGGGGGGAGTTCACTAAGTTGTCCGGAGAGGATTAAAGCGATTGCTGAAAGGATAGTAGGGGTAAAAAAGAAAGGAAAAAGAGTAGTAGCGGTTGTCTCAGCTATGGCAGATACTACCGATAAGCTACTTAATCTTGCCCACCAGGTTAACCCGTATCCCCCAAAAAGGGAACTAGATCTACTTCTTTCTAGTGGAGAAATGGTTTCCTGTGCTTTATTAACCATGGCTCTTCATGGGTTGGGAGAGTCTGCCATCGCCTTTAGTGGACCTCAGGTGCGGATAATTACCGACGAGGCTCACACCAGGGCTCGCATTCAAAGAATTGAAACCAGAAGGATCCTCGAGGAGCTGAAAAAGGGGAAAATCGTGGTAGTAGCTGGCTACCAGGGAGCTACCCTCAAAAATGATATCACTACCTTGGGGAGAGGAGGCTCAGATATTACCGCCGTAGCTCTGGCGGCTGCTTTGAAAGCTGATCTTTGCGAGATTTGCAGCGATGTGGAAGGTATATATACAGCTGATCCTCAAATAGTTCCTCAGGCTAGAAAGCTTCCCCGCATCTCCTATGAAGAGATGCTGGAACTAGCCAGTGGAGGTGCGCAGGTAATCCATCTACGAGCGGTAGAAATAGCCAAAAAATATGGAGTTCGATTACATACTCGTTCCAGCTTTAGCCAAAAGGAGGGGACAATAATTGATTAAAGAAGAATCTATGGAACGTTTTATCGTCTCAGGGATTGTCCTTAATGAAAAAGAGGCCAAGGTAACTATTAAACAAGTACCAGATCAGCCTGGTATGGCTGGGTTTATATTTAAAGGATTGGCTGAGGCAAACATCAATGTTGATATGATCGTACAGAGTAGTGCGAAAGAAGGAACCAATGATATCTCCTTCACCGTAGAAGAAGGAGATTTGAACGACGTTAAGGAAGTTATGGGAAAGATAAAGCAAAAGATCGAAGTTAAAGAAGTAATTTACGATTCAGATATGGCCAAAGTTTCCTTGGTAGGGGCAGGAATGCAATCTCACCCGGGGGTAGCTGCTCGCATGTTTACTGCTCTAGGTAGAGAAGGAATAAACATTGACATGATAACCACCTCAGAGATAAAGATTTCTTGTGCAGTTAAAAAGAGAGAAGGAAAGCAGTCAGTAAGAGTTATTCACAGAGAATTTGAACTCGATAAGGAGGCTGATGCTTGAGCAAGGGTTATAATGTTGCCGTAGTCGGAGCAACTGGAGCGGTAGGAGAAGAGATGTTGCGCATCTTGGAGGAACGCCGCTTTCCTTTTGGAAATCTTCGAGTGATGGCCTCAGAAAAATCCGAAGGCAGAGCCTTAAGGTTTTGTGGAGAAAATCTGAAGGTGGAAAGACTAAGTAGTTCATCTTTTCAAGGTGTGGAAATAGCTCTCTTCTCAGCGGGAGCGGAAATATCCAAAGAATTCTCTCCTCAAGCTGTGAAAAAAGGGTCAGTGGTGGTGGATAACTCAAGTGCCTTCAGGATGGAATCCGGAGTACCTCTAGTGGTACCTGAGGTGAATCCAGATGCTCTCAAAAGCCATCAAGGCATCATTGCAAATCCTAATTGCTCTACCATTCAGTTGGTGGTGGCCATAAATCCTCTTCATCAAATAACACCTATTAAACGGTTGGTTATTTCCACCTATCAGGCAGTTTCTGGAACGGGAAGAGAAGCAATTGAGGAACTCAAAAGTCAGATCCAACAATGGCTAAAGGGAGAAGAAATTAAAAAGGAGGTTTATCCTCATCAAATTGCCTTTAATCTTCTTCCACATATAGGAGAGTTTTTGACCAATGGCTACACTGAAGAGGAGTTAAAGCTAGTCAATGAGACCAAAAAGATTATGAAAGATGATCGCATGGCTGTAACGGCAACCTGCGTCCGGGTGCCGGTCTTTGTCTCCCACTGCGAAGCGGTAACTGTGGAAATGGAAAAAGAACTCTCCGTAAATCAAGTAAAGAAGATTCTGTCCCGAGCTCCCGGAGTCATTCTACAGGACAACTCTGCTCATCTATATCCTTTACCTTTAGAAGCAGCAGGGAAAGATGAGGTCTTTGTGGGCAGAATCAGAAAAGACGAATCGATCAAAAATGGGGTTAACCTCTGGATTGTAGCTGATAACCTTCGCAAGGGAGCAGCTTTGAACACCATTCAGATCGCTGAGTTATTAATTAAGCAAAGTCTTCTTTAAACTCCTTA
>JBHIAL010000202.1:0-3220 GCA_046758525.1 bacterium | reverse complement strand
CGGTGAAAAAGGAAATACTAGCAAGACCTACATCCATAATGAGCTTTATCTGAGCGGTGAAAGTTAAGAATTCAAGTAGTTTGGAAAGCAAGATCAGGCCGATGGCAAAGAGAAGAAGGGAAATAAAAATCTTACTCCTCAATACCCCTCGAAAAACATTCTGAGAAATAGCCAAAATGGTCCCCATTTTACCTCGGAGCTTTATAACTAATGCCAGTCCATCCCAATTTGGTTTGCAGCATCCTGAAGAAAAACTTCTCCTTTAGTCTTATCAAAGTAGCCTGAGAGGAAGCCTTTTTTACTCTAATTATATCCTCTTCCTTTAGATCATAGACAACCTGACCATCTATGGTAAGCAGGGTTTTACCAGAAGAAGGCTCCACCATGATATCTATCTCGTCCGTTTCCGGGATGACCAAAGGTCTCACCGCCAGGGTATGGGCACAGATGGGGGAGAGGATCACCACCCCCAGATTGGGATGCACTACCGGGCCACCAGTGGAAAGAGAGTAAGCCGTGGAACCGGTGGGAGTGGAAATAACCAATCCATCAGCCGAGTAAGTGGTGATGAATTCCCCGCCCACAAAGGTCTTAAGATTTATAATGCGAGGAATCCCCCTTTTACTGATCACTACATCATTTAAAGCAAGACAGATTTCTATTTGTTTTTTATTTCGGATGAGATTTGCCTCCAACATGAGGCGTTTTTCGGTTCGATAATCTTCGGCTAAGATCTTCTTTAGGCCCTGCCGATACCTGGAAATGGGAATCTCAGTAAGAAAGCCTAATCCCCCAAGATTGATGCCCAGAAGGGGAACCTCATAAGGGGCAAAATCCCGGGCTGCTCGGCAAAGAGTTCCATCTCCCCCCAGACTGATAACAAGATCTGCTTTTTCACCCATCTGTTTCTTGTCGGCTACTAGATCATTCCGGTGGATCCTCTTCCCTAACCAATTAGTTACCAGTACCCGGTTCTTTTTTTCCTCTAGCCATTGAATCATACTCCGGGCATACTGCACCGCACCTTCCTTCTCTCTGTTTACAATTATTACCATGGTTTTGGGCATTCTTCTTTCCCCTTACATCCAGAGCAAAGCCATGAAAAATCCTACTATTCCTCCCACCAGTACCTCAATAGGACTGTGGCCCATGCTTTCCCTTAGTTTGGGCTTTATGTCGGTTTCGTAGGCCAGACGGTGAATCAGTTCATTCAAAAGTTCTGCTTGTTTTCCCACTTCTCTACGCACTCCAATAGCCTCGTACATAGTGACCAGAGCCAGAACTAAAACGATGATAAAAATGCTGGATCCCACTCCCTGCTCTATTCCTACGCCTGTGAGCAAGGCTACCACAGCCGCAGCATGAGAAGAGGGCATCCCCCCTGGTTCTATAAAGCGGCGAAGTTTTACTCTTTTCTCCCCCACCATTGAGACTACCACTTTTAGTGCCTGAGCCAGAATCCAGGCCCAAAAAACGGCCATGAGCAAAGGATGGTTAAGAATAAAGTAAAGAATTTTCAGCATTGACCCACCTAATAATTCCGGAGTTTTCTTTGTTGTTCATTTTGTAGTAATTTGTGAGATCTCGTGGCTCATTACCCTAATTTTCCTCATCCCGGAAAAGAAAATCTGATGGTGGCTCTTTTTTCAGATTCTCGCTCCCGCCACTTTCTTCTTTTTCTTGCACCTTTCTTTCTTCTGCCCAATCTTTTAGTCTAAATTTATCTCCTTCCTTTATTAAAACCTGAATCTTTTTCTCTGCTTCTTCCAACCTTTTTTCACAAAAGCCGATTAGTTTCATCCCCTCTTCAAATCTCTCCAGAGCCCCATCCAGGGGAAGATTACCCTGTTCCAGCTCCTGAGTAATTTTTTCCAGCCTCTCCATCGCTTCCTCAAACTTCACTCTCATCCTCCCTCTGATAAACCCGAGAATATAGTGCCCCCCTATGTAGCTTTATCCTTACTCTTCCTCCTTTCTTAACCTGCTTATAGGCCGTAATTATCTCTCCCTTGGGATAATTAAAACAAATGCTGTAGCCCCTCTTCAGAATAGATAGAGGAGAAAGATCCCTCAGTCGATTTTTCCAGGAAGATAGCTTCTCTTTTTCTTTTTCTATTCTCATCTTTCCCAGGCTCTCTAATTTTTCTCGCAGTCTATTCAGTTCCTCCTGCGAAAGTTTTATCCTTTTCCAAGGAGACGATTGTCTCAGACCATGGGCAAGGCTTAAGAGTCGATTTCTTGCTAGCTCCTGCTTCTGAACCAGGCGGGAACCCATCCTTCTTTCAAAATCATCTATTCCCTGCCTAAGATCCTCTATTCTTCGGTAAGGCTGTCGAAAAACAAGAGAATTCTTTATTTTATCGAGATCGGCGTGAGCAGCATTCAGATAACTACTTATATAATGAGAGGTTCTCTGCTGATGTCGTTTTAACAACTCAAGGAGGTCTTTCTTTTTTGGAATTATGAGTTCAGCGGCTGCTGAAGGAGTGGGAGCTCTCTCATCAGCTACAAAGTCGGAGATAGTTGCATCTATTTCGTGTCCTACGGCAGATACGATGGGGATGCGGGAATCGTAAATGGCCTCGGCGACTATCCGCTCATTAAAACTGAAAAGATCCTCGAAAGATCCTCCACCTCTTCCCACAATTATTACGTCAACTTTACCGTAATCATTTAGATCCCGAATAGCCTGAGCAATCTCTTCCGGGGCTTCTTCTCCCTGAACCCGACAGGGAGAAAGGACAATCTCCACATTAGGAAAACGTCCATCCAGAACAGTAAGGATATCTCTGATGGCCGCTCCTTCAGGGGAAGTAGCCACTCCTATCTTTTGGGGAAGATAGGGTAGGGGAACTTTGTGTTCGGGCTCAAAGTAGCCCCGGCGCTTGAGTTCTTCTTTCAACTGCTCAAATCTTAGATAGAGAACGCCTTCGCCTAGAGGAAGAATCTCCTGGACATAGAGCTGATACTTTCCTTGAGGTTTGTAAACTCCCATGCTTCCCCGGGCTACGACTTCCAGTCCATTCTTAAGGGTAAACTTTAGAGTATCGGCCCTATCCTGAAACATAATACAGGAAAGAAGGGCCTCTTCATCTTTGAGAGCAAAATATAAATGCCGGGAAGGTGCCTTAAAATTTGAAACCTCACCTCTTACCCAGATATCTTGCAGGGCCTCATCCCCTTCCACCAGCCTCTTTATGTACCTGGTAATCTCACCTAC
>JBHIAL010000201.1:0-3233 GCA_046758525.1 bacterium | reverse complement strand
ACCTTCCTTCATTGGCCTCTCCTAATTTTTCTTAAATGGTATCACAATTTTTAACTCGGTCAAGAGCCTGAATTAAAGCTGCAATAGCCTCAATCTCTATTTGAAACCCATAATGTAAGTTCTTTGTAGGGACTACTGCTCGAGCAGGACGATGTTCTCCAAAAAGATTCGCATAAACAGCGTTTATTCGATCCCATAACTCAATATCTGAAATGTACACTGTTGTTTTAATGACGTGGTTTATATCACTGCCGGCAGCTTTAAGAATAGCAGCAACATTTTTTAGTGCTTGTTCGGTTTGTTCTTCGATTGATCCAATCCGTTTTTCTCCAGTAATCGGATCTATCGGCAACTGCCCCGAAACGCAAACCAGGTCATTGTAAATTATCGCCTGTGAATAGTGACCAGCAGGTTTAGGAGCTTTTTGTGTTAGAATCTTTTTTATTTTGGTATTTCCTCCTTTTAATTATTCAGTAAGTAATTCAATACCAAATCATCTATAAAACATATGATTGTCGACATTATTCTAATGGTTTTATAGATTCCCCTTCAAGAGTCTGGTATTCTCTCAAAAGGTTAACGGCTAAGCAGCTATGGATAGGTAAAACCATTAATATGTCGCCAATTTTAATTTTATCGAAAAATTGTTCGTCTGTCTTTACGATTCCATGTTCCTGGCTTATTGAAGAGACGAAACTATTCTTAATCATGGGTCCCCATCCTTTCTCTGCTTTTGAGGCGATATAGCCATAAGTTCTAGTTCCATCTTCACGAACTATAAACTCCTTCGACAGATGAACCGCCCCTCCATAAATAACAATTTCATTTCGTTCTTTGTGTTTGGCCACTACTGGACAGGCTATTGCAATAGCAATATCATCCTCAGTGCAAGAACCTATGAGCATTTGTGTAACATCGTAGAATACAAAATTCCCAGGTCTGATTTCATCGACATCGGAGAAATCTTCGACTACACTGCAAGTTGGAGTATCTCCAATAGAAATCTGGACGCTAGAAAAACCATTTTCATTCAAGGCATCTCTAATTTTATGCAATTTGAATACTGTATCTTGATAAATTTCCTTTATTTGATTAATTGAGGTGGCGTGATACGAATGGCCTGAGTGCGTTAATAAGCCACTAAAAGATAAATTATCTGATTCTTCAATTTCCTTTCCAAGCTCAACTACTAGATCCACATTATTGGCTGAAATACCTGCTCTTTTATAGCCCACATCGATCTTTATCCAAGCATTCACTGGAAACTTCAGGTTTTCACTTAAGAAATGAATTGATTCTTTCGATTCAACGAGTAGATTCAAGCTCGTTCTTTTTGCCAGGTCATTTATTTGGTCTATTTGAAGAAGATTAACAGGAAAGGCAATGGTAATGTCTTTCCAGTCATGTTTGGAAAAATATTTAGCCATATCCACGCTAGAGACAGTGATGGATGATACTCCTTGTTCTCTGAAAAATTCCCCTATTTTCGCGGATTGGTGGGTTTTAAAGTGCGGTCTGAACTTTACCCCACTATTTTTCGCTTTGGCAACCATTTTTTCTATATTTCTTAATACCTTTTCCTTATCTAGGATAAGTGATGGTTTTTTAATATTGATCTTCATTTTAATTACCTGCTTGAAGTAGTGAAATTTTTATAATTCCTAGCTGCTGAGAAGTCAAGTTCGTCTCATTGGCTAATACCTCGGCCTCCTTTTTTCTTCAACCTCATATAATTGCTCATGGAGGTTTACCCCGTTTAGAGAGGATTCTCTAACGGGGTTCAAAGCCCCTTCCAAACTTTCTGACGGAGTTTACCAAGCTTGCTCAAGCATTCTACCTCCTTAAAGATAAATTGGTAAGAGATTGAGAAATTAGATCCTGGAGGTGATTTTATCAGTTGTCTTTAAGCCGGTTCCCGTTAAAGGAATCACCGTTAACTCCTCAGGATCTATTAAATTTTGCTTGGTGAGATTTTCCAAGGCGGCAACCACAGTGGCAGAGGTAGGCTCGACAAAGAAACCCCTCCGACCTGTTTCTTTAAGAGAACCGACGATTTCCTCTTCGGAGACGGTTAAGAATGTTCCCCCTGTCACCCTAACTGCCTCAATTAGCTGCTTCCAGCGAAGGGGTTTACTTATATGAATTCCTTCAGCCAAACTTTCCTTTCCAGTAATCTGGGGGAGAAAATCTAAATTTTGGTGGAATGCCTGGTAAAGGGGACTGCAACTTTCTGATTGAACGGCAAAGATCCTGGGAACCTTCTTGATCATGCCAGCAGCCTTGAGGTCCTGAAAACCTAGGTAAGCCCCTAATAGCAAAGTACCATGGCCTACCGGTATAATGAGGTTGGTAGGAACTTCCCATCCAAGCTGTTCCCAGACCTCGAAGGCAAAGGTCTTAGTTCCCTGCAAAAAAAAGGGATTCCAGTAGTGACTGGCGTAATAAGTTTTTTGGGCAATCTTAAGAGCTGTCTGAGCAGTTTCCTCTCTTGACCCTGGAATTCTGATCAGTTTGGCTCCGTACGTCCTCATCTGAGCGAGTTTAGCCGCAGAAATACCCTCCGGAACATACATATTACAACCGATGTGGGCAGCGGCACAATAGGCAGCAATTGCCGCCCCAGCATTTCCGGACGAATCTCCCACGACTTCCTTGATTCCAAGCTCGTTTATCTTACTAACTAAAACAGTGGCTCCACGGTCCTTGAAAGAACCAGTGGGAAAAAGAAATTCCAATTTGACACCAACCCTAAGACCTTGGAAACGCATCAAAACAAGAGAAGTAAAACCTTCATCAAAACTGATAATCCCGGCATCGTGCCTTACAGGAAGGGCTTCTCGGTATCTCCAGAGCGTCTGCTTTCTTTTATTTATCTTGTCCCTGGGAAATCTAGCCTCCATTCGAATATCCAGCACCGAACCACACCTACACCGCCACCGTGGCTCGTTTAAGGAATATTTCTCACCGCATTGCTGGCAGTATAGCTGAGCTCTGGCACTGCTTTTCTTATTTATACTTCTAACCATCACTTATAATCTCCCGTTTCCTTTAGCTGCCCGGCGAGGTGTTTTCCATAAGGCAGCCGCGATGAAGGCGGCTCTATACGTTCCAGACTTTTAGCTCTTCTCCGAATTTATATGTCGCCCATACGAGTTACAGTATAAAGACGTGAGTAGAACTTAGCGGCAACGTTGGAAAGACACCGAGCACAGGGCAGCCTCTCTCACCGCCGC
>JBHIAL010000200.1:0-3242 GCA_046758525.1 bacterium | reverse complement strand
GTAGTTATCTTCGCCGTTCTCTTTTTGAAAGTAAACGGCAAAGTGTTTCTGCCCCCGGTTGATCAGCGCTGCGGCTAAAATGCGAAAAGATTCGGTTTTTTTGCTTCCCTTCCGATATTTTCTCTTATAGAGAACTTTGAAGAAATCTCCCGATCTTACGTCGGTATGGAAATTCACATCCCAGCCAAAGATATCGACAAATTGGGAAATGACTGTGGGATGTAGGCCCAACCGAACTCCATTCCCATAAACTGAGTCCGTAATGGTTCCACCAATGGTCCTGACTTCGGTCTGGTAAGGTTTCTCCCGTTTACGAAAGACAATCCCCTGTTTTCCGCGTTCCCAGGTTAAGATCCAGTCTTTGTTCAGGTCCAGTTCTAAGGCTTTCAGATGCCTTGCTCTGTTTTCGCCTGGCCGGGTCGAGCCATCTTTACTGAAGAAAAAATAGATCTCTCTTCCCGTACGGAGTCTTTTAGGGGAGTAGTGTTTCCGAATGGAGCGAAACCAGGACTGCTTCTCTTCTCTGGACAGTCCGAATGGCTTCAAGAGCTTTCCTAGGGTATCTCCGCGACGAATTCGGTGCGTGATACGTTCCAACCCATCGAACGATCCGATCGGCGATAGTTTCGCTCTCTTTTGCTCCTTACTATCCCTCGGTGGCTGCCTGAGTGGTGTGGGGCCTGAGTGTAGAGTCGGAGTCACTGGCCAGAGCAGGATTTGAAAGAGCACAAGGAGAAAAGCAACGATACCGTGGGCTGCCCAGTCTCGTTGCCTTCTGCATAGCTTAAGATTCATGGGAAAACATATCTACCCGATAACTTCTTTATCCAATCCCGATCACCTTGGTCTTCGATTACTTTTACCTTGATTGGAGACTACCGACTATCCATATCAAAACCGACGAGAGCAGAACGAAAAAGAAGAGATAAGTGAAATCCGTCTCCATAGAATTGTTAGGCAACTGTTGGGTGGAAAGTAATAAAGTCTAACTCCCGACCAGGAAAGATCACCTTCCAGTTCGGAGGCCGTCTGGTTCAGACACTATAAAGATCTAAACTGCCTTGTGTGTCGCCAAGCTGAGGATCCGTTTCCAATATAGGGAGGACTTCAACCGCAAGCCCTAATTTTAGGGCTGGGATGGCGCAGGAGGGACACACCTCGAGTTTTATTACGTCGGTATAAACACGATATCGGGACTCATTTGTTCTGCATCTTTGGCAGTTCACCGTCTTCCTCCTAGGGGGGTCTATTTCCATGAGGAAATGTTGAGCAAAAGTAGTGCCAGGCTGTAACCATGTGATATTTTTGATACTTGAATGTTCTGAGAATCCATTTTGTGTACAAATTTGAGAACCGGTCGTCAAAAATGTTCGATCAAGGGACGCCCTGGCAAAGCTCCTGATAGCGAAGGGCTGACAACGAGGCTGAGTTTATGCAGAACCCATCGGTGGAGTGGGCGGGGTATCAGGTGATGGTGTAAAATTTGAAATGAAATCAAATGGCAAAGGGTGCGCTTAATGTTCGATTTCATTGTTGCTGTTAATTCCTGGTGCGGTAGGGGTAGTTATGTTCAGGAGAACACTACGTAGAGAAGAGTCTTTTAAAGATGGAGACTGATGTTATCTTTTTGGGCAACCAAAAGATAAGGCGCTGATTGCCACATTCTTAAGTTCAACCTGACCCTTTAGATGTTCCTTTCTGTCCCTGCCATTTCGTCCAACCAATAAGTTCAAGAGGTTTCAGACCCTCCCGTTGGAATTTTTCCCCCAGGACTATGGTAAGTTAGCTTCGAGGGACTCGCTTGAGAACCCTGGTCGTGAGGTGATCCCATCACAGAGGATAGCGAGCTAGAAGTGCTTGCCTTTTCATAAGATTCTGGTAGAAACTTAAGATCCCGACTATTGAGGTATAAATAATTTAGCCCTAAACTGATTTTTCCTAAGGAGAGGCGTTCTGGTAATCGGAAAATCTATAGGCCTTTGGACCGTAAACAAAAAGACCTTAAAGAGAGTGCGCCTTTGGTCACTCTGCCGTCTATGTGATGCAGTTCTGCTAGTCTTTTATTCTATTTTTAAAACTCTCCCTCCCGTCATGTTTCGACCCACCTCGGCCTTTCTAGTTAAGATCGTTATCTCTCTTATCCTTCCCAGAAGACGTATTGTGAACAACTTAAACAGGGCGTTTGGTGAAACCTATGCCTCCGCCACCAAAGAAGGGCTTGCCAAGGGAGTTCAGTTGCATTTTGCCAGGAATATTCAAGACTGCCTCATCCAGTGGTTGTTTCCAGAGCATATTCTCTCTATTGCCAAGGTAAAAGGGATAGAAAATCTTCAGCGTGCACTGGCGAAAGGAAAAGGGGTTATAGCCCTCGGGGCCCACATAGGCAACTTTGTTATGGCAGGAACAAGGCTCGGAATCGACGGCTACCCATTTCACATCCTTTTTCGCATTCCGGACGACAAGAGAGTCCAGAGGTTTATTGAGCAGTACATAGATAGATCTTTTCACGTAAGGTTTATCCCGTCTCAACCCAGAAAAGTAGCTGTCAGAAGAGTTCTTGAGATTCTCGGAAGAAATGAGATCGTATTTATCCTGGCCGATAATCTAAAGAAGGGGAAAATACGCACATCCTTCTTTGGGAAGCCTATTCGTTCCCCCAGAGGACCGGTGAGCTTGGCACTGCGCTCCGGGGCGGTGGTTTTGCCGGTTAACCTGATTAGGAACTATCAAGGGGGGCTCGACCTCATCATCGATCAAGAAATTCCTATCAGCCGAAACGGTAATTTGTCTGCGGACGTCGCCTGCAATACTCGCCTCATAACCATTTACCTGGAAGATCTCGTGCGCCGCTATCCAGACCAGTGGAACTGGCTTACGGTCCGGATGGGAAAAGAGGAAGCCCGCCACTATACCGCGGAAAGACCGGGTCAGCTCGTAGGCTAAACGGCATGAGCCGACCGGGAGAGACTTAAAGAGAAGGCCGATAGCTAACGATACCATCTATTGGTATGGGCCTGCTCGCTGAACGACGCTGCCACAAACAGCACCACGATATCCAGACCGCATGGATATCAGATGATTGGATAGCCCTAGGCTTAATAATGTGTCAGTATCAAACATAGTTATCCTTGCCTTACAAAGGCAAACCTGGCATTCCTGCGCTAGTGAGGAGCTGTTGAACTTAAAATTTAAAAAAAGTAAATTTGCAAGCATAAAGTTCACCGGATCTGCTCAGCTCAATT
>JBHIAL010000199.1:0-3250 GCA_046758525.1 bacterium | reverse complement strand
AAATCAAGATAGCTGGTAAACTGAGGGGTCCGGTCATAAGTAATTACGTTGGAAATACTGCGAACAATGTCGAAGAACCTGGCTATGTTCTTAACCTTTTCTTCGTTAGTCGATGAGGAAAGAGAGGTTAGACGCTTAAGATAACCGGTATCCATAATGAAACTGTAGAGAACCTCTCCTGTACCTCGTTTGATGGCTAATTGAGTATACTTCTCCAGATCCTTCATTATCCTTGAGATAGTGGCCTTACTTTCCGGCGAAATCTCCTCACCCAACTCCAAAATTTCTGAAAGATGGGAAAAGACCTGATAAAGTGAGCGATTCCTGCGACTGGCGTAATTCATACATAAGGTAAGATCTCTAGCCGAAAGCCCATATACTTCCGAAGCGGCAAGATAATAGAGGCTCACACTGTCATCGAAGTTGGCAACGGTTCTTAAGAAAGAAATGAGGAGACGAACCTCCTCCCGTGAGTAAAGTCCCTCATTTCCAGAAAAAGACCAGGGAATATCGGCCATATTTAAGGACCTTAAGAATGGATCCGCATCATTATTTGCCCGCACCAGAATAGCAATGTCCCGGTAGTTGTAATCATCTCTTTCTACCTTTTCTTTAATTAAATTGGCCACTGCCTCTGCCTCACTAAAGAGTGTATCGTAGTGAAGATGTTTTATGCTCAGTCCTTCCCTCATCTGAGCTTTCAGATGCTTATCAACATTATTCTTAAACTCAAGGCGATCCGGATTATTATAGCTTATCAAATGATAGGCAGCATCTAAAATTACCTGGGTAGAGCGATAGTTCTCAGTTAAAACCGTTTGCTTTGCATTGGGATAGGTATCCATAAAGCCCAAAATATTGCTTATGGCCGCTCCTCTAAATTTATAGATTGATTGGTCATCATCCGCTACAACGGTGATGTTTTGATCTCGGGAGGCTAGAAGCTTAACTAGCTGGAATTGGGTATAATTGGTATCCTGAAACTCATCTACCAGGATGTAGCGAAAGCGTTCTTGATGTTGACGCAATACGGCCGGATGGGTTCGAAAAAGCTTGAGAGGAAGAGTTATCTGATCTCCAAAGTCAATCTTTCCCTGTTGGGCCAGCAAATCCTGATATTTTTTGTAAGTTCGAGCTATTTCCATCTGTTGGGTAGCAATCTCTTCAAGTTCTGGGTCATCAGACCCCCTTTTTGCTTCCTCTTTCAACTTCTCGGCATAAGCAAGATATTCCTCGGGGGGAACATCCTCATCTTTTGCCCGGCTGAAGAGAGTAACCATGGCTTCAATATATCTGGTGGGATTACCCAGTGGTCGATAATAGGAAAGTGGGAATTCAAAAAGATGCTCACGAAAGAAAATAATTTGCTCCGGTCTGGTCAATACCTGTAAGTCCGGCACCAGACCCAACTGCAAAGCATTCTCTCTCAAGACACTATCACCAAAGGCATGGAAAGTGCCAATCCAGACTCCAGTGTATCCATAAGGTACCAGAATATCTACCCTTTCCTCCATTTCAGCAGCAGCTTTTTCGGTGAAGGTAAGGGCCAGAATATCCTCAGGTTTTGCCCTTTTAGTAGCAATAAGCCAGGCAATACGCCTGGTGATTACCTGAGTTTTCCCCGTTCCTGCTCCGGCAACAATCAAAATGGGACCCTCTCCATAAGTAACTGCTTCTCTCTGCTTCTGGTTCAGCCCTTCTAATATTTTGTCACTCACAGACATACCAGACTCCTGGCAAACCTTTATTCAAGAAATATCTCGGGACTCTTCCCCTCCGTCGCTGTATGTCAGCTAAGATATTTCAGTCGTTAGTATTTAGTCGTTAAATACTAAATACTATCCACTAACGACTATTCACTATTCAGGTTCATTCAATCACTTTATAGACTAGATCATGGGGCCTAACCCTTTCCTTAACTTTGACACCTATAGAATCTCCCGGCTTTGCCTCTTTTGTTGGCTCATTCTCTATCTCCATAGATTCTATCTCCTGTTCAAAATCAGTGGTGTGCCCCTTGATGTGAATCGTATCTCCCACTTTTACTGCTTCCTCAAGCTCGATAGCCGCCACCTCTGGGTGAGCGAAATATGTGGAGACTTTACCAATTTTTATCTCCTTCACTTCTCATCACCTCCTCATCTCAGTCATGGTAAATATCCAGTGAAGGACGTTCTATGTTGTTGACTGCGAGGAGCAGAGCGAGTAGCCGCACCCTTTAGGGTGCGCATAAACGCAGGCTAAAGCCTGCGACTACCGAGATTGCTTCGCTCGCGATGACGGGGTTCACTGAGTATTTACCAGTCATCCCTATGCCTTGTGAGTAGACTTCACTTTATCATAGCAAATTGGTAGTTTTCAATCAATTTCGTCTCACACTTTTAGCTATGGTTCCTCCGCCCACCAATACATCCCCATCATAAAATACAACTGCCTGTCCAGGAGTAATAGCCCTCTGGGGCTTTCTAAATTTTACCTGAACCCCATCTTTATCTAAAGGAGTAACTATTGCCTCGGCTTCTCTCGCACCGTATCTTATCTTTGCCTTCACTTTTATAGGCTCGGTTAATTTCTCCCTGTCTACGTAATTTATCCCGGTGGCGACTAATTCATCGGCATAGACATCGCTGTCTTTACCCACCACGATAGCGTTTTTCTTTCTATCAATAGATACAACATACAAAGGCTCACCCATGGCCATACCTATTCCTCTGCGCTGTCCAATAGTATAAAATAGGATTCCTTGATGTTCTCCGAGAACTTTTCCTTCTCTGTCAAGAATACGCCCCGACTTTGTTGCCCCCGGAAGGTACCCCTTAAGAAACTCTCCGTAATCATCATCAGGAATGAAACAGATTTCCTGACTTTCCGACTTATTGGCCACTGGCAAAGCCCATTCACGTGCTATCTTCCTTACCCTTTCCTTGGTTAGATTTCCTAAGGGCATTAGGGTATGCTTTAGCTGAAACTGAGTCATGGCATATAAGACATAGGATTGATCTTTTTTTGAATCAATACCTTTCTTAAGAAGATACCTTCTGCGAGTTCTATCGAACTCAATCCTGGCATAATGACCAGTAGCCATAAAGCGAGCATCCAGTTTTTTTGCTCTTTCCAGCAACGCAGTGAACTTTATGTATTGGTTACATCTAATGCAGGGATTAGGAGTCCTGCCTTTTTTATATTCTTCACAAAAATTGGCAATCACTTTCTCTGCAAAAACTTTCCGAAAATTCATTACATAGTAAGG
>JBHIAL010000198.1:0-3275 GCA_046758525.1 bacterium | reverse complement strand
CTTTTTCCTTTTCTTCAGGAATGTCGGTAACCACAGCATCGGTGGTTAAAATCAAAGAGGCAATACTTGAGGCATTCTCAATAGTCGTTCTTACCACCTTGGCCGGATCTATAACCCCTGCCTCCACCAGGTTCTCATACTTTAAGGTCTCGGCGTTAAATCCCCAGTTACCCTCTTTACTCATCAC
This sequence comes from bacterium, assembly GCA_046758525.1. GTDB lineage: Bacteria > Aerophobota > Aerophobia > Aerophobales > AE-B3A > AE-B3B. Next base: position 3,088 of record JBHIAL010000198.1, on the reverse strand, counting down.
TTTCTCTGCCACTACTCCACCCTCTACACCAGTATTTTCCGCTATCTTTCTCAAGGGTTCTTTAAGTGAATCTCTGATTATGTTTATTCCGATTTGCTCATCGGGATTCTCACCCTTAAGCTTAGCCACAGCTCGGTAAGTTCTGATCAGGGCTACTCCACCTCCGGCTACTATTCCTTCTTCTACAGCAGCTCTGGTGGCCGCAACCGCATCCTCGATTCTGGCCTTGTTGGTTTTCATTTCTGCTTCTGTTGCTGCTCCTACATTAATTACCGCCACTCCGCCGGCTATCTTGGCCAACCTTTCTTCTAGCTTCTCCCGGTCATAATCAGAATCGGTCTCCTCCTTCTGAAGTTTTATCTGGGCGATTCTTGCCTCGATTTCTTTGGGATCACCCTGACCTTCAATAATGGTGGTATTCTCATTATCTATTTTTACTCTCTTTGCTCTTCCCAATCGAGAGATATCCACGTTCTCCAGTTTCATCCCCCGTTCCTCAGCTATGACCATTCCTCCGGTGAGGGTGGCAATATCCTCCAACATAGCCTTCCTTCTATCTCCGAAACCAGGAGCCTTAACTGCGGCACACTTCAAGGTTCCCCTTATCTTGTTTACTACCAGGGTAGCCAGGGCTTCACCTTCCACATCTTCAGCAATGAGAAGGAAGGATTGACCGGTGTTAGCTACCTTCTCCAGAAGAGGAAGAAGATCTTTCATGTTGCTTATCTTCTTATCGTGGAGAAGGATATATACATCCTCCAGGTTAACCTCCATCTTATCCGGGTTGGTAATGAAATAGGGAGACAGATATCCCCGATCAAACTGCATTCCTTCCACCATCTCCAGGCTGGTCTGGGCAGTTTTTCCCTCTTCTATGGTAATGACCCCATTCTCTCCAACCTTTTCCATAGCATCAGCAATTAAGTCGCCCACGGCCGGATCATTAGAGGCAGCCACGGTAGCTACTTGCCCGATGGACTTTTTGTCCTTGACCATCTTACTGGTCTTTTTTATTTCATCCACTACTACCTTAACTGCTTTCTCCATTCCTTTTCTAAGATGAGTAGGATTAACCCCGGCCATTACGTGCTTTAACCCCTCATGGATGAGAAATTGGGTCAGAAGGGTGGCAGTAGTGGTTCCGTCTCCAGCTACATCTTTGGTCTTCTCTGCCACTTCTTTCACCAGTTGGGCTCCCACATTTTCATAAGGGTCCTTTAGCTCGATATCTTTGGCCACTGTAACCCCGTCATCCGTAACAGTGGGAGAGCCAAAGCTCTTAGCCAGGGCTACGTTCTGCCCTTTCGGGCCCAAGGTTATGGTTACGGCGTTGGCTAATTGATCAACACCTTTTACCAAAGCCTGTCTAGCTTCGGATCTGAACAGAAGTTGTTTTGGCATTTAACCCTCCTCTTAAATTTATTCTATTATCGCTAAAACGTCATCTTCACCCAGGACGAGATACTCATCGTCCTCTATTTTTATCTCCGTCCCCCCATACTTGGCGAAAATGACTCTGTCTCCTTTTTTAATCTCTTTGAAATCAGGTCCTACGGCTATCACCTCCCCCTGCTGAGGCTTTTCCTTGCTAGCGGTTTCGGGAAGATATATTCCTCCTTCTGTCTTTTCTTCTTCTTTCCACGCTTTAACTACTATTCTCTTACCCAGAGGCTTAATTTTCATCCCCACTCCTCCTTTTTTAAGTCATAATTATATATAATTTTCCCAAACTGTCAAGGATATCTCGGGACTTTTCCCCTCCGTCGCTGTATATCAGCTTTGGATTGTTTCTACTCGTCTTCTCGTTTCGGGAAAGACGTGAAACTCGTCGCTCCGCTCCTCAGACAACACGTCTTTCTTCTTCCTCAACTCGAAGACTCGTTAAGGTGGCTGATATAAGGCTCCTTCGGGGAAAGTCCCTCGATACGCGTATAAAATCTCTCAGGAGGAAATCTCCCGTCTTCCCTTCAAGGCCTCCCCCAGGGTCACTTCATCGGCAAATTCTAGATCTCCCCCTGCGGGAAGACCGTAGGCTAGACGGGTCACCTTTACCTTGTGAGAGGAGATTAACTTAGAGATATAGATTGCCGTTACCTCACCTTCGGTATTGGGATCGGTAGCAAGAATAACCTCCTTGATCTTACCCTGTTTGACTCGCTTCAAAAGGCTCCCAATGTTTACATCCTCCGGACCAATTCCCTTAATAGGAGAAATGGCTCCTCCCAACACATGATAGACTCCCCGATATTGCCTTACCCGCTCCAGGAGAAAAAGATCCTGGGGATCTTCTACCACACAGATAGTAGCTCTATCACGGGTCTCATCCTTACAGATTCTGCAAGGATCATCTTCGGTGATACTGCCGCAGATAGAACAGAACCTTACCTTTTCCTTAACTTCTTTAAGGGAATCGGCTAATCTCTCGACGTTCTCCTTGGAATTTTTCAAGATAAAGAAAGAGAGACGTTCAGCGGTTTTCTCCCCGATTCCGGGGAGTTTGTTTAACTCCCCTATTAATTTGTCCATAGATTTTACGGAATACATGAAATTTCAGCCAAATAGGCCCGGAATCCCCATCCCTGGTAATTGTAAACCACCGGTAAACTGGCCTAATTTTTCCTTAATTAGCTCCTGCACCTTGTTCATACCATTGTTTACTGCGGCAAGGATTAAATCCTCCAGCATTTGAGCATCATCCCCTTTTAGAAGTTTTTTTTCTATGCGAACATCTACAACCTCAAATTTGCCATTAATAGTGACCTCTACCATTCCTCCTCCACTGGAACCAGTAACTTCCTCTTTTGCCATCTCTTCCTGTACTTTTTTCATCTCACCCTGTAGTTTTTGAAATTGACGCAGAAGTTTCATTACATCTGGAATCATGGAAAATTACCTCCTTGTGGTGTCCTTCACTATTTCTCCTTCAAAAAGATCTATTGCCTGAGCCACCATGGTTTGCCATTCCTGGTCCTGGGAGCGTGGTTCTATTTTCTGTTTTCTTTTATGGTCAGGTTCAGCCAAAACATAATGGAGAGTAAAGGAGGAAGATAAAAATTTTTCCAGCACCTCTTGTATTAACCTCAGGTTC
>JBHIAL010000197.1:0-3282 GCA_046758525.1 bacterium | reverse complement strand
GATATTCCCTATAAGCACTGGAAAGAACATTTCCTTCAAGATCAAATACTATCGCTTTACACCCGGTAGTTCCCACGTCCAGTCCTAAAAGACTCATTCCAGCTCTCCTTTACCACCACCAATTTCCCCCTATCCTATTAGTTTTCTAAGGCTTGTCAAATTCCCCGAAGTGTCAGGATTTACCACCAATGCTGATTTCGCTACACGAGTCGACAGTTCTTCGTTAGAGGCTTAACCGAAGGTGCTCTTTCTGGCTAACCCCTCATTTCACCCCAGTTTTCCCCCACCTTTGTCTCTACCACCAGAGGGACAGAAAGCTTTACGGCCCCTTCCATTTCCTCTTTCACTATTTTGCGAGTCTTGTCTATTTCGGCCTCCGGCACCTCCAACAGGAGCTCATCATGGATCTGAAGGACAATATAGGCTCCTAATCCTTCTTTTTTGAATCTTCTATCCAAGTTGATCATGGCTAGCTTTATCTTATTGTTCTTTTTCTTACTGTCCCTTCCGTAGCGACTATAAAGCGTGCTTCTAGCTGTTTTTCACACTTTTCTAGTACTTTGGTGAGCACACGGACTTTGTTTTTCCAACTTTCCTCTTTTAGGCGAAGCAGCACCACACCTCTTACACTAAAAGCATGGCGGAAAACTAATTCGCCGAAGTCTTTGTCATTTGTAATTAATATACGTTGCTCTTCCGTAGCCCTCTCAATTATTTCCCTGTCCTTTGCTCCCGGCATCTCGTCAATGACAGAAATAGTATCACTATACCTATGCTTTAAAGCTTGTGCTACTTTTTTTCCGGTAGACTCATCCACCATAAATTTCAGCAACTACTTACCCTGACCAACTACTATGGGGAAGACCTCCTCATTAGCCAGGACACTTGCGGCATAAAATAAAGCAGCTCGAACGTCTTCTCGGCTAATATGGGGGTAATCTTCAAGAATCTCCTTAACAGAAAGTCCCTGAGCTAGAAGCCGTACAATTAGCTCTATGGGAATTCTGGTTCCTTTTATTACCGGCTTTCCCACCATTACCTCTGGATTTACTTCAATTCGCTGGAGAAACTCTTCATCTTGTTTATCCAATTCCTGCCTCCTTTTAAGATTCTACCTTTAGGATTATAGATTATTCCTTTTTTCTGTCAAAGTTTTTGCTGCCCTCGCATTTAGGTTGTATTTCACTGGTGGTTACTTAACCCTTCATCTCGCCCCAGTTTTTTCCTACCTTTGTTTCTACCACCAGAGGGACAGAAAGCTTTATAGCCCCTTCCATTTTCTCTTTGACTATTTTGCGAGTCTTCCTTAAAGGAAACTGATTCAACGAAAAAACCGCCTATTATGTTCTTATTGAAGGTCCTCAAATCGAGGTCTGTTTTCAAATTCGAGCCCAACTTTCAGTTTTTGTGGGAGTTTTTTAGGGGGCTTGACGGAAGAGAAAAATATATTATAATAAAGTTACTTAGAAAGCTTTCCTAAGTAAATCAATTAAGAGGCTATAGATGCTATCTAAATTGTCAGGAAAACCTACGTTAATCAGGGATATAAATAGGTCAATGGTTTTAGAAACTATAGAAAAGAAAGGTCCTATCTCACGAGCAGACATTTCCAGACTAACAAAAATAAGCTCGCCAACCATTTCCTTGGCTGTAGAGTATTTTTTAAAGAAAGGAATAGTTAAAGAGAAGGGAATCGGTGAATCTTCCGGCGGGAGAAAACCCACCTTAATTGAGCTCAATTCTAATGGTGGATTTGTCATAGGCGTTGATCTGGGGGGGACAAATATAAAATTAGTTTTGGTGAACCTATGTGGTAAAACCGTCAAAAAAGTGAAGGGTACAGCTATCAATTCGAGTTCAAAGAATAAAATTTTGGATAGATTAAAAGAAATAATCCATAGTGTGATTGATGAATCAGATACGGATCGGGATCTAATTCTAGGGATCGGAATAGGGATTTCTGGGGTGAGTGATGAATCTGGTAGAGTTTCCTTTGCTCCTGCCCTGGGATGGGAAGATATGCCGGTGAAAGATTTATTGAGGGAAGAGTTTAAAATTCCTGTAGCTGTTGAAAATGATGTAAATGCCGCGGCCTTGGGGGAGAAGCTATTCGGCGTAGGTAAGACGGTGGAAAATTTTGTCTTTGTAGCTATTGGAACCGGAGTTGGAGCCGGGATTATCATTAATGGAAAACTGTATAAAGGATTCGCCAATGCTGCTGGAGAAGTTGGCTATCTTGTCATGGGGGAGAAATACTTGAAAGATTACCGAAAAGGATTCGGCTGTCTCGAGAGTTTGATTTCCGGCCCGGCTATTGCAGCAAAAGCGGCAAACCAGATGCGGTCCTATAATAGTGGATCTACAGGGATAAGTTTTCGCCAGGATAAGAATATTACGGCTAAAGATGTCTTCGAAGCGGCGAAGAGAAAAGATAAGGTTGCCTTGAAAATAGTGGAGGAGGTGAATAAATATCTGGCTATAGGATTAGGAAATGTATCTGCCCTTCTCAATCCGGAAATGATAGTTTTGGGTGGAGGGATTTCCAGGCAGGAAGACATTTTACTGAAACCCTTGAGGGAGATGATTGCAAAGATAACTCCTATCCCTCCCAAGATTGTAATATCTTGGCTGGGAGATGATGCTGGTGTTATCGGTGCTGCCGCCCTGGCCTGGGACTTGGTAAGGCATACAAGCCTCATAAGTTGAAGGTATGTTCTTGAAAGAAAAGCTAGAAATAAAAGGTCTGAGGGGAGGTGGAAGAATAAATAGACCTGTCTAGCTTGGAAATAAAAGAGGTGGTTTAAGAACCCCCTTTTTCCATAGAAAAGTGAATAGAAAATTGGTAAATAAGAGGTGAGGGGGAAAAGGGCGAATATTTGAAGAATTTTACTTATGTGAAAGAGAAAATAGACCTTTGTCTTAAAAAGGATAAAGCAGCTAGTGCATCGTAACACGGGAATATTGATAGATATGCTTTGGGTGCCATACTTTCTATATAATTTAAAAAGCAATGGCATACACTTAAAGCATTAGAATCAGAAATTAATTTTTCAGAGAAAGAATGAGAGGGTTAGAGGTCTTGAGTGCTACACATACCGCTGAGCAAAGAGAAAATAGATTTCCAAAGATCAAAACCCAGGTGCTTGACAACTTATGGAGAAGAGCGGTGTGACTTTAGGTAGACTGCTCCTATTTTTCAAGGTACCAAAAAGGGTTAAAAAGCAAGAGAGGAGGTGATGAAAGTTATTTTAAGAGTATCCGACCCTTGTATTAAATTCTAAT
>JBHIAL010000196.1:0-3288 GCA_046758525.1 bacterium | reverse complement strand
GGGTGGAGATTCAAGCTGCTCCTGAGAGTTCCCCTTGGTTATTGAATGTACTGGGGGGACTTTTGCCTATTCTGATATTTGTGGTTATCTGGATCTATATTATGAGACAGATGCGTATAACCGGGAGTAAAGCTCTTTCCTTTGGGAAAAGTAGAGCCAAACTTGCTTCCAAAGACGCGGTTAAAATTACTTTTAAGGATGTTGCTGGGGCAGAGGAAGCCAAGGAAGAGCTAAAGGAGATCATCGAGTTCCTAAAAAATCCTCAGAAATTTCAGAAGCTGGGAGCGAAGATCCCTAAAGGGGTAATTTTAGTTGGACCTCCTGGCTGCGGAAAAACTCTTCTGGCCAGAGCTGTAGCCGGAGAAGCCAGCGTTCCTTTTTTCAACATTAGTGGGTCAGATTTTGTGGAGATGTTTGTAGGAGTGGGTGCAGCGAGGGTAAGAGATCTATTTGAGCAGGGAAGGAGAAACGCTCCCTCTATTATCTTTATTGATGAGTTAGATGCCGTGGGTAGGCAGAGATTCGCCGGTATTGGGGGGGGACATGATGAAAAAGAACAGACTTTGAATCAACTATTGGTGGAGCTGGATGGCTTTAGCCCTCGTAAGGGAGTGATAATAATGGGGGCCACTAATCGCCCGGATGTTCTGGATATGGCTCTTCTTCGACCAGGAAGATTCGATAGAAGAATTACCATTAACATCCCCGATATAAGAGAAAGAGAAGATATTCTTGCCCTTCATATGAGGAACAAGCCCATTGATAAAGAGGTGGATGTTAAGGTTCTTGCCCGCAGAACCCCTGGGTTTGTGGGTTCAGATATAGAGAATTTGGTTAATGAGGCATCTTTGTTAGCAGCAAGAAGAAACAAGGATAAAATCGGTATGGTGGAATTGGAGGAAGCCATTGACCGAGTAATTGCTGGCCCAGAAAAAAAATCAAGAATTATGCGGGAAAAAGAAAAGAGAATCATTGCCTATCATGAAAGCGGCCACACTGTGGTAGGTAATCTACTTCCCCATGCTGATCCGATCTACAAGGTTTCCATTATCCCCCGTGGATCGGTGGCATTAGGATATACTTTGCAGTTGCCTCTCGAGGATAGATATCTGGCAACTAAATCAGAACTACTGGATAAGCTCAGCGTTCTTCTTGCTGGACGTGCCAGCGAAGAGATCATTTTCAAAGAGGTTAGTACCGGGGCTCAAAATGACCTCGAACAGGCTACTCACATTGTAAGAAAGATGATCTGCGATTATGGAATGAGCGAAAAATTAGGTCCGGTCACTCTAGGAAAGGGAAATGCTGAGGTTTTTCTGGGGCGAGACTTTCTTAAAGAGAAAAACTATAGCGAGGAGTTAGCCTTTGATATAGACAAGGAGATTCATCGGATAATACAGGAGTCCTATGACCGGGCACTTAGAATTTTAAAGGAGCATAAGGGTAAACTCATACGATTAGCTGAAAAGCTGGAGGAAAAGGAGGTATTGGGAGAAGAGGATATAAAAGAAGTTCTGGGAAGAAAAATGACAGAAAAGACCCCAGCGGAAAAAGAGATAAAGAAAGACAGGACAAAGTTGGTGCTTAAAAAGCGAAATGTACATAAATCCTCGAGTTCTAATCCTAAGAAATGAGAGAGGTGTCAAAGACGAGCTCAGGAAGATCGGAGTTAGCCAGGAAGCGGTAAAAATTCTTACCCCCAAGGCCTTCCACTATTTAATTAAACTGGAGGGAATTCCCTCTCCAACTGCCAACCTTCTAAAGCAGGAGATGCTTTCCGTGATGGCCGATGCAGCCGTCTCAAAGGAGGTAGCCTCCTTCACCTCTAAAAAAAGCGACGTTTTACTTATAGGGACTGAGGCACAGTTAAAAAAAGTTCTTCCTCGATTAAATAGACAGCCCTTTAATCTACCTCAGGTTTCCCAACAGTTGACTGAGCTTCTCAAAAACTTTAAAAAGGACAAATTCGTTCTTTCCTTTAAAGACAAAAAGATGAATTTAGCCAGAAAAGTGGCAGTGATGGGAATATTGAATCTAACCCCGGATTCATTTTATGATGGAGGAAAATATACTACCCAAGCCCGGGCTTTGAGGAGAGTGGAAGAAATGGTCAAGGAAGGCGCTGATTTGATTGATATAGGGGGAGAGTCAACTCGCCCGGGAGCAAAAGAGGTAGATCAAGAAGAGGAGATAAGAAGAGTTATCCCTGTTATACGTAAAATAAAAGAGCTTTTTGAGATACCTGTCTCCATTGATACTTACAAGACAAAGGTAGCAAAAAGGGCTCTAGAAGCAGGGGTAGACATGATTAACGATATAAGTGGGTTAAGATTTGATCCCCAGTTAAAGGAGGCAGTTGCCAGGTCCGGGGTACCAGTGGTGTTGATGCACATTAAGGGAACTCCGGTAGATATGCAGAATAATCCCCGATATGGATCTTTAATGGGAGAGATAATCTCTTACCTCTCAGAGAGTATAAGATTAGCTCAAAAAGCCGGGATAGATCTAAAGAAAATTATTGTTGACCCGGGGATCGGTTTTGGCAAGACGAGCGAACATAATCTTCAGATTTTAAACCATCTGGGGGAGTTGAGAAGTTTAGGCAGGCCCATTTTAATTGGCGTTTCTCGTAAATCCTTTATTGGAGCCACCTTAAAGCTCCCTTTAGAAGAACGATTGGAGGGTGGCCTGGCAGCCGCAAGTTTAGCGGTGATGCAAGGGGCAAAAATTATAAGGACTCACGACGTAAAACCCACACGCCGGGCAGTAGATCTAACCCAGGCTATTATCAAGAGCTAGAGGCATAAGCAATGATTATTTTGGGGGTTGACCCTGGTACAGCTTCCACTGGATATGGATTAATCAACACCGGAAAAAATCTTGAGATGATCGGATGTGATTGCATACACACCTCATCTGAGATGGAAATGGCGGACCGCTTAAAAATCATTTACCAGAAAATAGGTGAAATCATCAAGAGATATCATCCAAAAGAGGTGGCTATCGAACAGATCTATTTCAGTAAGAACAGTAAAACAGCACTATCCATAGGACAGGCACGGGGTGTAATTATGTTAGCCGCCTCTAATGAGGGAATTAGAATTTTCAATTATACCCCTTTACAGGTAAAGCAAACTATAACCGGGTACGGACGAGCAACCAAACATCAGATTCAACATATGGTTAAGGATCTACTTCACCTGCCTTCTGTTCCGAGATCCAATGATTCCGCTGATGCTCTTGCGGTAGCCCTTTGCCATTATTATTCTAGAAGATTCAGCCAATACT
>JBHIAL010000195.1:0-3293 GCA_046758525.1 bacterium | reverse complement strand
TGGCCTTATCTTTAGCCAAAAAGGGGGAAGGAAAAGTATCTCCCAATCCTATGGTAGGAGCTGTGCTCACAAAAAATGGAACCATGATCGCTCAAGGGTATCATCGCTATTTTGGAGGTCCTCATGCTGAGGTAGAGGCTATCGAGAAAGCCAAAGCCAAGGCAAAAGGGGCTACTTTATATATAAGTCTGGAGCCCTGTTCTCACTGGGGAAAAACCCCTCCCTGCACCCAGAAGATAATCAAAACTGGAATTAAAAAGGTAATAGCGGCTACCCTGGATCCCAATCCGGTAAATTCAGGCAAGGGAATCGAGGAGCTACAGAAAGGGGGAATAGAGACTGAGGTTGGGATCTTGAAAGAAGAAGCAGAAAAGGTAAATGAGGCTTTTTTTAAATTTATGAAAAGGAGAATTCCCTTTGTGATAATAAAGGCAGCAGCCAGTTTAGACGGAAAGATTGCCACTTATAAGGGTGAATCTAAATGGATTACCAGTGAAAAATCACGTCGATTTGCTCACCAATTGCGAGATCGTGTAGATGCCGTCCTAGTTGGGGTGAATACGATAATTAGCGATGACCCCTCACTCCTTCCACCTTCCAAGAAAAACTTTGCTCGTATTGTCCTGGATAGCTCCCTAAGAATACCTCTGGAGGCGCGCATCTTACAGGATCCAGACAAATCTGACACCTTCGTCTTCACCACATCACGGTCAGATAAAGACAAGCTCCAGCAATTAAAGAACCAAGGAATTAAGGTAGCTCTGATGGGAGAGGAAGATGGAAAGGTGAGTCTGGAGGAGGTTCTGAAAAAGCTGGGTGAACTCGAGATAATGAATCTGTTGGTGGAGGGAGGAGGAGAAGTGATTGGGTCCTTTTTTGAAAAAAGAAGCGTGGACAAGATCTTCCTTTTTCTTGCTCCCCGGATAATAGGAGGAAGAAGAGCCCTGACCTGGGTTGAAGGAAAAGGAGTTAACTTTTTAAAAGAAACTCCATTCATAGAAATTAATTCAGTCAAGAAGATAGGGGGAGACTTTCTCCTGGAGGGATATGTAAGATAAAAACCACAATTCAGATCCTATCCCCAATTTTTAGGCTTATATCCCAATCTATGAAAGGGATTGACGACGCCGGAGGCAATGTTTTTGAGGTGGGCACTCACTCGTTTCAAGTGTCGGGCAAGAAGAGCACACACAATGCCCATTTTACTGGAAATTCCTGCATCTTCAACAAGATCTTCCACAATCTTCTCGCACAAGGGAGCTAGCCGGGCATGCCTTTCCATAACTTCCTTGCCCAGTTGAATATCCGCATCTTTGAAGGCATTTATTGTTTCATCGAATAGTTCAGCTATCTCTTTTTCAATCCCTCTTATTCTCTCAATATATTTTCCCTCTAAGCGATGAGGATATTTATGGGAAAGTTCAATTAAGTTTTTAGAATAATCACCAATTCTTTCTACATCTATTACAATAGTAATTAAAATCAAGCAAGAGGTGACATCTTGTTGAGGACTTATGGAAAGATGTTCTAAGATTTTTCTGCGAACATTAATTTGAAGCTCATTGAGCTGTTGGTCAATCTGGTATATATCTTCCTTCTCCTTCTCCTTATCCATTAGGACTCGAAGAGAAAAGTTAAACATATTCTTAGCAACGAGCAACATTTCTTCCACTTCTTTAACCGCTTCGTTTAATAGGCCGGTTTTTTTCCAAACTTGGAAAAACTCTCTAAACATACCTCTCACCTCCTAGTAAGAATGATTAACAACAGAGGCAACACATAAAAGCCTAAAATCATATAAACAAAAGCAAGAGCCCTTTTTCCCTTAACTAAAGAACTAAAGCTCTCTGCAAGTCCAAGGGGAACTCTTCTCAAAGGATACCACACCAAAATACCAAGAATATTGAAGCTGAAATGAGCAAATGCTGCTTGTGCCCCTACCAAGGACCCAGTTACCCAGGAAGCCAGGATAGCTGTGACTACTGTTCCAATGTTTGCCCCCAAGACGTAAGGATAAATCTTTCTCAGGGGTAATAGACCTGCCCCCACCAAGGGAACTACCAGAGAAGTAGTAACTGAACTGGATTGAATTATGGCTGTGAGTGACAGCCCTAAGAAGAAACTGTTCCGAGGGGCTCCAAATAAATACTTATCTAAAAAGAGCTCGGCTTTCCCACTCATCAAGGATCGAGTCATAACTACCAGAACAGTTAATGAGATAAAAAGAAAGACCAAGGAAAAAGGAAGAATTATAAAAGGCTTGTGGGCAAACAGGCTTTCTATTGAGCGAGAGGCAGGGTCAAGGATAACCTTCAAAGGGCTGGTAACCTTTAGTCCTCCTATACCTTTAAATGTCCCGGCCAAAAAATAGGAGGTTTTTTCTATAATGTGAAAATAAATCTCCAGAGGGAAAAAAACTAGGAGAGAAAGGATGTTAAAGAAGTCATGCACAACTGCAGCAGAAAAGGCTCGACCAAACTCTCCTCTTCTGGTAATGTGACTCAGGGAGACCAAGGTGTTGGTAACGGTGGTGCCAATATTTGCGCCCATAATAATAGGAATGGCATTAGATATGCTGAGGGCTCCCGTACCCACAAATGCCACGACAATGGAGGTAGTACAGGAAGAGCTCTGGACAAGGGAGGTGGTAAGAACACCAATGAAGATTCCCATAAAAGGATTTGAGGTTATACTGATTAGCTGAGTAGTAAATCCTTCACCCCATAATTTCAAACCACTACCGAGAAGATTTATACTCAAAAGAAAACCGTACACAGCCCCCGTTAAGATTAAAGCTTTTAGAACTCTGGACAATTTCATTGGCTAGCTGCCCATTTCTCTTAGAATCCTTTTGGTTATCCCCACTGGATCATGGGAGTTCAGGATAGGACGTCCTACCACCAGAAAATCAGCTCCTTTTTCTATAGCCTCCTTAGGAGTCGAAATTCTTCTTTGTTCATTCTTCCCGCTTCCTAGCGGTCTTATTCCAGGAACTACCAGAATAAAATCTGACCCAAAGTTCCTCCTTAATTCCTCAATTTCCCAGGCGGAGGTAATCACCCCGTCTAACCCGGCCTTCCTGGCAAGACCGGCTAAGTGAATAATCTCTTCGTTTAATGTCCTTTCAATTCCCAGCTCCTCTTTCAAAATTCGGGAGCTCAAGGAGGTAAGGAGGGTGACCCCAAATACTTTAACTTTACTGTTTTTGCTTCTTGTCCCTTCCACTGCCGTCTTCATCATCTCGGAACCTCCCAGGGTATGGAGAGTGAGCATATCTACTCCCATCTCGGCCG
>JBHIAL010000194.1:0-3297 GCA_046758525.1 bacterium | reverse complement strand
TTCTTGATTCTGTGATGAATTTTAGAGAAGTCAAAGAAGCTGGGAGATGGTCAAAGTAGATATTTTAGCTTTTGGTGCCCATTGTGATGATGTAGAGCTGGGCTGCGCAGGATTACTGCTGAAAATGAAGAATTCAGGTAAAAAAATAGGGGTAATAGATCTTACTCGAGGGGAGATGAACTCTAAAGCGAGTCCCGAGATTATCGCTCAAGAAGCCTCAGAGTCAGCTAAAATACTGGGAACGAGTGTAAGAAAAAATCTCGATCTAGGAGACGCCAGAGTTGGAGATACCCACCAAAATAGAGTTTTGATTGCCGAGACTATCAGAGAATATCGACCTGAGGCAGTCCTTGCCCCTTACTGGGGGGATCGCCATAATGATCACCGAGCCGCAGGATGGTTGGTGAGAAATTCCAGTCTATATTGCCGCTTGAAGAAACTGAATAGCCGTTTTCCCCCTCATGACCCCCGACTTTTCCTATTTTATTTGCTTCATGATTATGCTCCTCCTAGCCTCGTGGTTGACATTAGCAAATACTATCTTCGGAAGCTAGAGGCAATTAAGGCCTATCGCTCCCAGTTTGGAAAAGAATTCTCGAAAACCGCTGTTCGTCCCATAGGTATGGAGGACTATCTTTTTGATATTGAGACTCGAAACCGGTTCTACGGTTCTTTAATCAATGTAAAATATGGGGAAGCCTTTTTAATTCCGCAGCCCCTAAATATAGAAGTTTTATTAAGTTTATTCAAGACAAAATAGTCTGGTCTGAGTAAACTCTTGGGCATTTTCCCTTAAGGTGAAAGAGGATTAGATGGAAATAGCAGAGTTTGCCAGAAAAGCTGCAGCCTCAACGGCAGAGGAGTTTTCTAGTCTAGTCAAGACCAGCGTTGAGACTTTGATTGAGGAAAGATCTAGAGGAAGGAGCGGTGAGCTAGATATTGAGGGCGGCTTGGTGTACCTTCCCTCTCAGGGTAAGGCCATAGTAGTGGGGGATCTTCACGGTGATCTTCAAAGCCTGATCTTTATCTTGGAGGACAGTGGGTTTATTAGATCCTCGCCTCAAGATAGAGAGTATATTGTTTTTCTGGGGGACTACGGAGATAGAGGAGATGAGTCGGTTGAGGTTTATTATCTTATCCTGAGCCTGAAGTCAATATTCAAGGAAAAAGTTATTCTTCTAAGAGGTAATCACGAAGGACCTCAAGATTTAGGAGTTCGGCCCCATGATCTGCCATATTTTTTGAGAGCCCGATACGCAGGTGAATGGAGGAAAATTTATGAGTCTCTGCGAGAGCTATTTGATAGCCTACTTCATAGTGTTATCGCCAGAGAAAAATATTTGATGTTTCATGGCGGGCTGCCAGAAGGAATCACTTCGGTCAGTGATGTAGCCTACGCCCATCAGTACCATCCAGACAAAAGATATTTAGAACAGATTCTCTGGAGTGATCCCGGGCGGACTCCAAAAAGTTATCCCTCGCCAAGAGGGGCGGGTAGGATCTTCGGTGAAAAAATAACCATGGAGGTTCTAGACCAACTAGGAGTAAAAACTCTCATTAGAAGTCATGAGCCCTGTGAGGGAACTTCTCTAAATCATAAGGGAAAGGTACTGACCCTTTTCTCCCGAAAAGGTGCACCTTATTTTAATTCTCAGGCTGCCTATCTGGAGATAGATCTATCGGATAAGGCGAAAAGTGGGCCGGAGTTAGTCAAGGAAGCTCGCTATTTTTAAAATGAATTTCTATATAACCACCCGTAATGGTGATCAAATAGAATTTAGCACATTAACTAACCAAATAAGGATTCTTCAGCAAAAAAGCCCATCTATTTAGGAATCAGTGATAGCCCCTTTTTAGTAAACTACGAGTCTCTAACTATTTTTACAAAAACACCGAGAGTGGCTCCCTTGACATTCCTATTTAGCGGGGTAGAATGACGAGAGGCCACCTAAGACTAGATGAAAAGGTGGATGAGGAGGTGAGTGAGATGTTCTTTGGCAAGGTTAAAGATCCGGTTTGCGGAATGAAAGTTTCTAGAAGGAAAGCAGCCGGCGCGGTGGAACATCATGGTAAACTCTACTACTTTTGTTCCACAGGATGTAAGGAGAAGTTTGAAAAAGAACCTAAAAAATATGCTGAGACTGGTTGAAAAAAGAAACCGTTTTAAAAGAGGATATAACTCGATTGAGAAAGAGCCTTTCAAGGAGTAGAGTAATAGATGATTGATCTTCGTAGTGATACCGTGACCAAACCTACCCGAGGAATGCTTGATGCCATGTTTAAAGCTGAGGTCGGAGATGATGTATTTGGTGAAGATCCTACCGCCAATCTCCTCCAGGAAAAAGTAGCTAAGCTTTTGGGAAAGGAAGATTCGCTCTTCGTTGCTTCTGGAACCATGGCTAATCAACTCAGTCTCAGGGCTCACACTCAACCCGGAGATGAGATAATTGTGGAGAGGGACTCTCACGTGTTTAACTCTGAGAGTGGAGGGGGAGCGGCTTTATCTGGAGTACAGTTCTACCTTCTGGAGGGCGAGCGTGGGATTCTCCATCCCTCCCAGATAGAAAAGGTGATCCGTGATTTCAGTGACCATCACCGGCCGGTGACTCGCCTCATCTGGATCGAAAATACCCATAATAGAGGCGGTGGCTCTGTCTATCCCTTGGAAGTAGTGAAAGAGATTTTCCGAGTAGCCAGAAAGAATAACCTGCTGGTGCATATGGATGGAGCAAGATTGTTAAACGCTGCTATCGCTCTGGGGATTGATCCTAAGGAATATACGCAATATGTGGACTCAACGATTTTATGTTTATCCAAAGGTCTAGGGGCTCCCGTTGGTTCAATGGTGACCGCAAGCAAGCAGTTCATTACCCGGGTACATCGGTTCAGAAAAATGTTCGGTGGGGGAATGAGACAGATAGGATATCTTGCTGCAGCAGGCATCTATGCTCTGGATCATAACGTTGAAAGGTTAGCAGAAGATCATGCCAATGCCAAGAGACTGGCAGAGGCCATAAGTGAATTTAAGTTTTTTGAGATAAATCTGAAGAATGTCCAGACAAACATTATTCATTTCGATATTATTGACGAAGGAATAAGTTCAAAAGTTGTAGTAAGCAAATTAAAAGATAAGGGAGTTCTGGTTCTTCCTCGGAGTGATCGTTCGATAAGGGCAGTTACTCACCTTGGCGTAGACAAAGACGATATTGAGCAAGTAATCTCCATAATGAAAAAACTTTTCTCTTAAATACTTTATGAGGTAGATTTTGATGCAATTTACCACTGTTAACCGATTAA
>JBHIAL010000193.1:0-3304 GCA_046758525.1 bacterium | reverse complement strand
AATTGGCAAGCTGGGAGCCTGGATAGCGGAAAATTATCCCCCTGAAGATTTCCATATAAGAACAATTACCTTGAACAAAACTACCCTTTTATCTTTTAAGGATGAGAAAACAATCATTCTAAAATCGCCCTCAAATAATTACGAAGTCACGGTCATGGATAAAAATCTTTTAAGCAAGAAAAGAAAAGAAAGGCTGGAGAAAAATGGCTTTTTTAAGGGATACGATATTAAGAGAAATGTGGTTATAGGAAACTTTTATCTTTTCCGGCGTCAAGCAAAGGTAAGGGGCCTCCTGGAGCTCGAGGATGAGTTTGATCACACTGACTTCCTTTCTCTGGTGGTAATGGACAAATTAATGAGTGAGTTGAAGGAAAAAACGGTAAAATCTGCTGAGGCTCTGGAAGTAGCCCAGGAAATAACCGAAGGAAAATACAGCAATTTTATCCTTTCAAATTATCCGGTCAACAAGACAACGGAAGCTGTTGAGTACCTAGATCAGCAGGATGAATGGACGATATTCTGTGAATTGGTAGACAAGGGAAAGCCTGTTTTATTAAACGGACCGACTGGATGTGGGAAAAGTACCATGATTAAGTGGTATGCCCATGTAAATAACCTACCCTTTTATATGTCACCTACGGGAAATAGAGAGACCACCATGGACGATATAGTGGGCTCCTGGGTCCCTGCCGATCCCAAGCCTATAAAGGCACCCGGGGCTCTCATCCTGGCCATGATACACAATGGCATATTCTATTTTGAGGAGATAGGACCGGTAGATCCCGGAGTGCTCTATGGTCTACATGGGGTCCTGGATGATAAAAAGATAACTGTTCAGTCCCAGTATGGTTTTGAGGTTATCGAGGGCGGGGAAAATTTTAAGATGATCTCTTCTGGAAATTTGGACTCAAGATATACCCCCATTGAGCTTAGTGATGCCTTTCTGGAAAGATGGGCCCAGATAAAGATAACCTATCCCGACAAGGAAGGCACCGTCAACATTCTGAAATCAAGAGCACCAGGACTTGACGACAAAACGGCTGTCTCAATAACTGATCTACTCTTTGATTTCAGAGAGATACTTTCTACTTATAAAAAAGATATGGGTTTAAGAGGGGCGGTGGAGGTCTGTCAGGCTGTTCAACAGAGTAAGCAGCCGCTGAGAAAGCTAATAGAGGTGCATATGCTTAATCCTAAGTCAACTTATGAGACTGACAAGACACTTTTCAGAAAGCTGATGGAGAAAGTTAACAGGAGAATAAAGAGGTAAAAATGGTTAGCTGTAATAAAATCAAGCCTGAGCTTCAAAAAGTGGTAAATTTTAGAATAGGGGATGGAGCTAGCGAAAAATATCCTCTTATTTTCGACAAAAAAACCCTTCTTTCCTTCATCAGTGGTCCGGCTATCTTTACCGATGGTGAAAAAATACATCTACCGCTACAATTTGGCTTAGCTCGCAGCGACTCTGATAATGAGATGATGCTTGCCAGTGCAGTAAGACATGAATCAGACCACATAAAGGAATTTATCAAACTGCATGAGCAACTGCACGATTCCGAGGAATACAATTCTAAAACAATAAATCGGTTCCTGGAAGACTTTTTTTTACAGGATCAATTTAAGGAGAATCCTACCCTCGCCCATGAGATCTTTAATGTAGTTGAGGACAATAGGATAGACCGCAGGGCTAGAAGAGAGCTTCCAGGACTTAGGAAGTTTTCCGAGGAAAGGGAAAAACCGATCTATCTTGCTCGGAGGCCCAGCCCCAAATATCTGATGAAAAAAGGCAGAGAATTGAATGCCTTCCGGGAACTTTTCCTCCAGAAGACTTTACTTGACAAAACTATTGATGAGGTGCCTTCTAAGTATAAAAATCTTCTGGGAGAGTGTGTAGCTATAGCGCGGGATGCTGAAGATAATGATATTCATGCCTCTCTCGATTCAACTGCGAAAATCTATCAGAAATTTAAGGAAAATTTCGACATAAAGCAGCCCATACCAAGACTTCCTTCTTACGCTGGGAGAGGCCATGATAAGTTATCTCCCGGTATTCCCCGGAACTATCGAGGTCAGGTAAAACCTAGAGAGGGTAGAGAAGATCAAGAGGAACTCACTCCCCGGGGTAAGAAAAAACCCACCGATCAACAAAAAGGACCAAGCCAAAAGGAGTCACCAAAGACAGAACCGGAATTAGATAAAGAAGAAGACTCGCCTGAGAAACACAAACAAGAACTCAAAGCTAAGGAAAAGTCCACCAAGGAAAAGGACGAAATTACCGAAGAGGCCGGAAAGGAGAAGGAAAGGCGGCAGAAAATAGAGGAAAAGAAAAACCAAGAGAAAAAAGAAAAAGATATAAGAAAAGACCAATGGAAATATCTACAGTCCGGCGGTCCCTTTGTGAGGATAGTACCAAGGCCAAGCCCAGGGGTGATTCTGAGAAGATCCCAGAGCTGCCAAGTTGATATTGAGAATGCCGATAAAATTATAGAGGAGTACAATGGAGAGATAAGGGCTATAGAAAGTTACTTTAAAAGGCTCGAGGAAAGATATCGAGGAAAGAAAAGGGCCAAACAGGGGGAAGAGATTAATATAGGCGAGTATGTGCAGGCAGAGTTAGAATATGAGGCCACCGGGGTCAGGCCAAACAAAAAGATGTTTAGAAAAAGAGCCAGGATTAAGAAAAAAGCTGCCTGGGCCATTTTGGCAGACATAAGTTCCTCTACCGGGTTTGGGTTTGGATATAAGATAATTGATTATATTAAGAGTGCTCTCTTAATTCAGGGAGAAGCGCTCAACTACTCTGGTTATCCTTTCGGAATTTTTGCCTTTCACTCCGGGGGAAGGCTCTTAAAAGAAATGATAAATTACAAAGATACAGTCTATATCGTAAAGGATTTCAAGGAAAACTATACCGAAGATTCTCGAGGAAGGATAATGTCTCTTTATCCATATGGAGGCACCTTAATGGTGAATGCCATAGAATATATTGCCGAAAACTTAAAAGAGGTGGAGGGTAGACCCAAAGGTTTTTCTATCATAACCGATGGAGAACCGGACACCCCTGAGGCGGTAAGGGATGTCCTCAGTAAACTCCCAGAAAATGAAATTCTTCCTTTTCTATTCGTTATCGGGCAAGAGCATGAAAGATGCGCCAAATCACTTATAGATGATTACGTAATTATAAAAAGAGACAGAATAGGTGAGCTTCCCAATGAAGTTCTTCGAATATTCACCACTTATGGAATCATAAAGTGAGGAAAAAATGGTGAGTGCCAAAAAAATAGCTCTGGGTGCAGTCTTATTC
>JBHIAL010000192.1:0-3313 GCA_046758525.1 bacterium | reverse complement strand
CTCTGGAAAGCTTTATCCGAGAAAAGGCATTGGATCTTGCTTATCTATCGGAGGACCGGGGTTTAGTAAAATTTGGGGATCCCCGATATATTCTGGTCGTTGATCCGGTTAATGGCACAAGATCTGCGGCAGCGGGTCTTGAGACTTGCTGTGTTTCTGTTGCTCTGGCTGAATACCAGGAAGAGGCCAGGATTGGGGATGTGAGATGGGGATGTCTTAGAGCCATAAAGTCAGGAACGATCTTTTTGGCCGAAAAAGGCAAGGGATTGGAGATTTTTGGTGAGGGGGGTGAACAAATTCCAGTTAGTCTCTCACAAAATCAGGATCTTCACCGTATGTTTTGGACTCTGGAGCTTTGCGGACGTCCTTCCCACTGGGTGACTAGCCTGGTAGGCAGCTTAATAGATGCATCCTCCTTGAAAGGAGGGTTTTTTGTTTATAGCAGTACCTGCTATTCTGTTTGTAAAATTCTGGTAGGCGAGCTCGATGCCTGTGTGGATATTGGCCATCGTCTTTTGAGGGAATTTCCGGAAACCAGGCGTCTCTTCGAGCATGCTGGTCACGGGAATATTATCAGTCAATTTCCTTATGACATCGCCGCCGCAGTTTTGGTGGCCCAGGAGGGAGGGTGTGTGGTAACCGATGCTTATGGGGGTAGTCTGGACTCCACCTTGCTTACCGATTCCTCAGAAAAGAATATGAAATCCTTTTTAGCAGCAGCTAACCCTCGTTTACATGGAAGACTTTTGGGAGTGATCGAGAAGGCGTTTGAAAAGATGAAGAAAAAGAAATAGAGGAAAGGGAGGTTATAAATGGGAAAGATGCAGACCGTTACTTTATTTGCTGACTGGGAACCAAGAAATGATTTTAAGTTAGGCTTGAAAGATGTGGAAGGAAAGCTCACCTATCTGGGAAGTAAGGTCTGGAAAAATCCTATGATTAAGATAGTGGAAAAGGATATTCCTGAGATTGGTCCTACCGAAGTTCTCATTAAGGTAAAAGCATGCGGTATCTGTGGAAGCGATGTTCATATGGCCCAGTCTGATAGTGAGGGATATATCTGGTATCCTGGGCTTACCGCCTTTCCTTGTAGTCTGGGACACGAGTTTTCCGGAGTAATAGCTAAAGCGGGCGAGAAGGCAATTAACAAAAGAACCGCTAAAAAATATGAAGAGGGTGAACCTGTTACCTCGGAGGAGATGCTCTGGTGTGGAGCCTGCCGACCATGCGCCGATGGTTACCCTAACCACTGTGAGGCACTGCAGGAACTGGGTTTTTCCTGTGATGGAGCCTTCGCCGAATATGTGAAGGTGGATGCGAGGTACACCTGGAGTCTGGAGGAGTTAAAAGGAAAATATTCCGGTGATGATATATTTTTAGCCGGAAGTCTGGTCGAGCCCACATCGGTAGCCTTTAATGCGGTCATAGAACGGGGAGGCGGCATTCGTCCTGGAGATAATGTGGTTATTTTGGGTGGAGGTCCTATTGGTCTGGCAGCGGTGGCTGTTTTAAAAAGGGCAGGAGCGGCTAAGTTAATATTATCGGAGCCCTCTGAGCCAAGAGCAGAGCTAGCCAAAAAGATGGGCGCCGACCATATTATTAATCCCTTAAAAGAGAACTTCACTGAATCTGTATTAAAATTAACCAATGGTCTGGGAGCAAAATTGTATCTCGAAGCAACCGGTCTTCCGGATAAGGTCTTCGGCGACATAGAACAGACTATTTGGGAAGGAAAACAGCTAAATAGTGTGGTGGTGATTGTGGCCAGGTCGGCTCAAAAAATTCCCCTTACCGGTGAGGTGTTTCAGGTAAGGAGAGCGTCCCTTGTGGGTTCTCAGGGACACTCTGGTCATGGAACCTTCCCCAGGGTTATCAGCTCTATGGCTTCAGGAATGAATATGCTTCCCTTAATTACTAAAAAGATTCCTCTAGAGAAGGTTCCCGAAAATATAGTTCTGCTCCAGACTAACCGTACGGAATGTAAAATTACAGCAGTTTTTGAGTGAGAAAAAAACTGTTTTTCTCAATAGGTGAAGTTCGACGTACGAGAAAATGGGGCAGGGTAGCCGCAACCTTTAGGTTGCGCAGGCTAAAGCCTGCGACTACCAGATTATGAATAGGCAAGTTCAATTCATGGTTGGATAATTTATAAATTCCTAGGCCGCAAGGTGATTTAAATGAAAAAGATGTTGGCAGCCGTCTTTGAAGGGGAGGGAGAACTGGCCTTAAAGGAGATCCCGGTTCCCCAGATAAAGACTGAAGATGAGGTCTTATTAGAAGTGGAAGCAGCAAGTATTTGTGGAACAGATGTGCACATTTTGGAGGTACCTCCTGGCCATCCAGCCACGCCGGGGACGATTCTTTCTCATGAATATGTTGGCAGGGTGCTTGAAATGGGAAAGGGAGTGAGCCAGTTCAAGGCCGGTGACAGGGTAGTGGTGGACCCAAATCTTAAATGTGGCAGCTGTAGTTACTGCAAAATGGGGATGCCCAATATGTGTGAGAATATGACCACTTTGGGGATATTTATTGATGGAGGATTTGCCAGCTATAACGTTGCCCCTGCTAAGGCACTTCATCCAATCTCTCCCCATCTACCTTCAGAGCTAGCCGTTTTTGCTGAGCCCCTTTCCTGTGTGGTCAACGCCACTCAGAAGCTTCACATTCATCCAGGCGAATCAGTGGTAGTTCTGGGAGCAGGGCCTATCGGTCTTTTATTCACCCAAATTTTTAAGGCATCCGGAGCTGGGAAAATTTTGGTTTCTGAGATATCAGAATACCGGGCAAGATTCGCTCAAGAGAGTGGTGCTACCCGGGTTATGAATCCATTGAAGGAAGATCTAGAGGCAGTGGTAAAAGACGAGACTGGGCTTGGCGCAGATGTAGTGGTTGATGCGGTGGGTGTTTTGTTCAAAGTTGCCATGGGAATTGTACGCAGGGGCGGACAGGTCCTTCTTTTTGGCCAGAATTATCAGGCAAGAGCTGAGGTTGCCCAGAATGACATTACCCGGAACGAGCTTATTATACTGGGAAGTTTTATTGCTAAGTTTACCTTTCCTCCTACCATAAAGATTATCGAAAGCAGAGTTTTAAATTTAGAAAAGCTCATTACTCACAGACTTCCCTTAAGTGAGATTCACCAAGGATTAGAGGCGATGAGAAATCAGAAGGCAATTAAGGTGGTCATTACACCGTAAGGAGGTACAAAATGTCTGATCAACCTCAGAAAAGCAAGATATGGTTGACAACAGAAAATCCTGCTATCATCTTTGAAAATACTGAGGTGGGCAGGCTGAAGAAGGAGATCTGGGAT
>JBHIAL010000191.1:0-3314 GCA_046758525.1 bacterium | reverse complement strand
AAACTCGGCCTACCACGGGAACTTTCCATTGAGGCACTAGCTGACGCAGTATCTGCATTACTTGGTAAATATCGCTGTTCTTCACCGCTTAACCACGTCTCTATCTCATTTTTTTCCTAAAGCAGGCAAAAAGCCAATCTCGAAAAAAGTTGAGATTTATAACTGTCCCGGGGGAGAAAATTCTCCCCAAGTTTTTTAGAAAACCAACCTTTGAAGAGCAGCCTTCTGCCATCAAAGAGGTCCTTTTTTCTACCAGAAGATAGATCCAGGACGAGCAGCAAATCTTCGGGAGAGAAATTGGTGACTCAGGTTCTAGCCAGAGCTAAGAGAATTATTCCCATCACTCCTATAATCAATCCAGCAAACATCTTAGTTCTTTGTTGGCTAATGGAGATTTCTTTTAGCACCAGAGCAGAATAGAGCACAGTGACGATGGCATTGAGATTAGCTATTGGCCAGGCTACGGCCATTCCGAGAAGCTTAAGAGTATTGGCCAAGCTAGCGAAAGCCACCACCCATAGGAGCCCGGAGAGCATCGCCAGCAAGTGGTCCTTCGGGGAAACCTTGGTCCAACCTCTGTCTTTACCTATAATAAAGTAGCAAGCTAGTGCTCCTCCCAATGTGCCCTGTCCCATGAACAAAAAATAGGGCCAGACCGAATCCATACTTTCTATAACTAACTTCCCTGGTATACCAAATAGACTGTAGAAAAGAGCAGCACCGAGGGCAAATCCGAATCCCACCATAGAATACTGGCTAACTTTTTTCAGCTTTGGTTTTATCAAATGAATTGGACATGATTCTCTGGCCAGTTCAGTGACCGGAATCAACTTACCCAAAAGGATCGTTGAAAGAAGAACAAGTGCAGTGGCTCCTCCTAGCAAGGTTAGGGGAAGTTTGTTTTGCCAGGAAAATTCTTTGAAGATAAAAACCCCGAAGACTACCGCCAGGATAACGGTAAGATTCTTCACGGGAGTTGCTCTTCCTATCCCCACACAATCTACCGAATAGATGTAACAAACTGTTCCCATACACCAGAGTAGTCCACTCAGATAAGAAAGAGCTATCTGCGATAAAGAGATTGCCAGCCATCCTGGGAAGAAAACTCCCGTAATACTGGTGCAAATGGCAACCGTGATACACATAGTCAAAAGAAATTCTAGACTGGGAGAGTAGGTGTACCGCCGGGGAGTGGCATAGAGTCCAAAGAAGATTATACACAGAATGCCATACCCCAGGCCTGACCACAAGATATTGTCCATACTTATCACCTATACCGAACACCAGACTTATTTACCTTAAGGTTCATTCAATATCTTGGATTTTAGGAATCTTGTGTCAGATTTGATATACAATAGCATTCTTGAGGTAAGGGGTCAATTTTCAATTTTTCGGCCCGACAAAGTCACCCTTGAGTTAATTTATTATTATACTATAATGACTTTAAAATAAGTGAACGATGGGAGGTAATTGCATGAAAACTCTAAAAGGAACAAAAACGGAAAAGAATCTCCTGACTGCCTTTGCAGGAGAATCGCAGGCGAGAAACCGCTATACCTACTTTGCCTCTCAGGCAAGGAAGGAAGACTACCAACAGATAGCCGCTGTGTT
Source organism: bacterium (assembly GCA_046758525.1). Lineage (GTDB taxonomy): Bacteria > Aerophobota > Aerophobia > Aerophobales > AE-B3A > AE-B3B. Next base: position 1,703 of record JBHIAL010000191.1, on the reverse strand, counting down.
TCTGGAGACCGCGGACAACGAAAAGGAACACGCCAAGAGACTCTTTAAATTCTTGGAAGGCGGTGAGGTGGAGATTAAGGCTTCATTTCCTGCGGGTTTGATTGGAGATACCAAAGAAAATCTCAGGGCAGCCGCTGGTGGAGAAAACTACGAGCACACGAAGATGTACCCTGAGTTTGCTAGCGTGGCAGATGAAGAAGGTTTACAGGAAATAGCGTCTGTATTCAGAGCAATAGCAGTTGCGGAAAGACAGCACGAGAAGCGATACTTGAATCTTCTTGAGAACGTGGAGAAGGATAGAGTCTTCCAACGAGAAAGCGTGGTAAAGTGGAAATGCAGGAACTGCGGATATATCCATGAGGGAACCGAAGCGCCAGAGGAATGTCCAGCATGTGCACATGCGAGAGCATATTTTGAACTTTTGAGTGAGAATTATTAGAGGTGACAACGTCACCTAAAGTCATGCAAATAGCATAAATCTGACAAGAAACGTGTGGCGAGGAACTCAACAAAGAATAGGGAGCAAAGATCATGAGTGAGGTATTGGGAAACGAAAATAAAAAGCAGATGATAAAGGATTTGATCAGGAAGTTACATGCAGGAGCAAAACCTGATGAGGTAAAAGAGAGATTTAAAGAGGTTTTGAAAGACATGGGCCCGGCGGATATAGCCGAGATAGAAGAAGAACTCATAAAAGAAGGTATGCCGAGGGAAGAAATTCAGAGACTTTGCGATGTTCACATTGCCGTATTCAAAGAGTCGCTGGAGAGAGAAAAAACTTTGGCCTCACCGGGACACCCAATCCATACCCTTATGGAAGAGCACAAAATCCTTCTCCAGTTTGCTGAGAAACTGAAAAATATTGTAGAGGAGATAAAGGGAGCTAATGATTTTGATTCTGTTAGTGAAAAAATGAAAGAGTTAAGTCACATTGCAGAGCATTTTAAGGAATCAGAAAAACACTATCTGCGAGAGGAAAATGTTCTCTTTCCTTATCTTGAAAAACATGGGATTACCCAACCTCCGGCAATCATGTGGTCTGAACATAATGAGATAAGGAAGAAAAAGAAAAAGTTCTACGAACTTTTGGACACCCATGAAAGTATGGATTTTCAGGATTTTACAAAAACACTTGAGGGTGCAGCAACAACCATAGGTGATATGCTTTCAAGTCACTTTTACAAAGAGAGCAACATCCTTTTTCCAACAGCATTGAAGGTGATTTCAGAAAACGAGTGGAGGGAGATTAGGAAGCAATGCGATGAACTTGGTTACTGCTGCTTTACACCTGAGTACGCAAGAGGAGTCACCGAACAAGTGGGAAAGCCTGCACCCGAATCACCACTGGTAGAGAAGGGCAAAATTCTATTTGAAACAGGAGAGCTATCAACCGAAGAGCTTGAAGCAGTTCTCAACACCTTACCTGTTGATATCACCTTTGTTGACAAAGAAGATCGAGTACGATACTTCAGCCAGTCCGAAGAGAGAATTTTTCCCAGAACGAAGGCTGTTATTGGCCGTAAGGTTCAGCAATGCCATCCCCAAAAGAGCTTGCATGTAGTGGAGCAGATTTTGAATGATTTTAAGAAAAATAAGAGGGATGTAGCAGAGTTTTGGATTAATTTGAAGGGACGGCTTATTTACATCCGCTACTTTGCCGTCCATGATGAAAACGAAGAGTATATCGGATGTTTAGAAGTAAC
>JBHIAL010000190.1:0-3332 GCA_046758525.1 bacterium | reverse complement strand
GGAGCCTTTACTGATGCTTACACCCAGAAAAGAGGTAGATTTGAACTGGCCGATGGGGGAACCTTATTTTTAGATGAGATTGGAGATATTCCTCTCACTACTCAGGTAAAACTTTTAAGGGTCTTGCAAGAAGGTGAATTTGAAAGGGTGGGAGGAGAAGAGACCATTAAAGTTGATGTGAGAATCATTGCCGCCACCAATCAGAACCTTCCCCAGGCTATAAACGAAAAAAGATTCCGGGAAGATCTGTTTTATCGGCTTAATGTAGTCAGCATTGATCTTCCCCCTTTAAGAGAGAGAAAAGAAGATATACCGCTTCTGGCACAATATATCTTGAAAAAGTATAGAGCGGTAAATAGACGCGTGGAAGGAATTAGCAAAGAGGCTCTCGATCGCCTTATCTCTTACCCCTGGCCAGGAAATGTGAGAGAGCTGGAAAACACTCTGGAAAGGGCAGTCATCCTAGCCAAGGGACCCTTAATCGAAGAAGACCTCTCTCTTCCTCCCCGAAATCTTACCTCTTTGAGCAAGGCAAGCTTTTCCGTCGGCTCAAAATCCTTGCGGGAGGTGGAAAGGAGTCTTTTGGCTACTGTTCTAGAGGAAAATCACTGGAATCTGAGTAAAGCTGCCCAGCTTCTTCAGATTTCCCGCACCACCTTATATAGTAAAATAAAAAAGCATAAATTAGCCAAATAGTGTTCAGAATAAGACATATAAACCGCCTGGATAACTCACCAGGTGGTTTTTTTATCTTATTTTTTCATTTCATTCACTTCCTGCTAAATTATGATTTATGGTAACCGCTATTTTCAAGGTTATCAAGAAGTTCCAGGAAATAAGAAGAATTTCTTTTGACATACCCTGAGATGTCAGATTCTGAACAAAAGATAAGGAAGCTTCGGCTAATTGGGTTAGTTACATTCGGCCTAAACGCAATGACAGATATTAAATATCCTGCACTCTTACAACGATTTCCCTCGCCTCAAAAGGGTTTTTCACTAACCTTCTAAGCTCGCCGTGCTTTTTCAGAAATGTGGCACAAAATTTGCTTGCCTACCTAGGAAAGCGAATTTCTATTCGCCAAAACTGGAATTCCAAGGTTTTTTTAGAAAGGACTTTTGCTGACTTGGTTTTTTAGATTTTTACCTACGACGTCGGACCCGGAATCACCGAGCAAAATGAGGTGTATTTTAAGTGACCACAATTTCACCTAAGGAAAAGTTAGGTTCTTTACGGGACCTTTTAGGCATGTCAGAAGCATTGTCTATACGATTTTGTAATGGGGTAATTGAAATGGGCCTGGTGTCTTTGATTATTTTTACCCCTCTTGCCTTTGGCACGGTTCAGGTCTGGTCCATCACCGTAGTTCATCTTATAACCTTAGCCATGCTAGCTGCCTGGCTCATAAAGATGACTACCCTGGGGAAATTTAAATTGATAAAGACTCCTCTTGACCTTCCCATCCTTTTATTTCTCGGGATTGCCGCAGTTACCACCTTAACCTCCATTTATCCCTATGCCAGCAAAATCGAGCTTTATAAAATCATAAACTATGTTTTACTTTACTACCTGGTGGTAAATAACATCAAAGATAAACGCCAGATAAAGAGGATCGCAACTTTAGTGGTAATCGTAGGAACTTCGCTGGCCCTATATGGATTGTATAACTACTTCAGCGGCATAGAGAAAATATATACCCTCGACAAAAAATATTATCTGGGAATGCTCACCTCCACCTATGTAAATCACAATCATATTGGTGGATATTTTGAGCTTGCCATTCCCCTGGGAATAGGGCTAGTGCTAGCCAACCAATACCTGCCAGGAAGGACCAAACGAAGCAAAATTCCACCACCAGCTTTTGTCTCAGTTCTACTCGTAGCTGCCATCTTTATTATGATAACCGCCCTGGTATTTACCTATTCCCGGGGGGCCTGGATTGGTTTTTTGGGATCTATGATAGCTCTGGGCATGATTATCTCTTTTAGGTTAAAGACTTTCAGAGATTGGTCCAGGCTCAAGAAATGGGGGACGCTAGTAGTGGTAGTTCTCATCATAATCAGTGCTCCCCTGCTCATGCCCGATAAGGTCAAACAGCGGGCTGCTACCTTATTCGAATTTGAAGGAGCAAACTTCAAGGACATGAGCCTTCAAGGAAGATTAATTGTCAACCGCAACACTCTTAAAATGATCAAAGATCATCCAATTCTCGGAACCGGTCCAGGCACCTTCACCATTTTTTATCCTCAATATCGAGATTCCCGAATTAGAATTTTTATGAATGCCACCCATAATGATTATCTGCAATACGGAGAGGAGATGGGCCTCTTTGGTTTGGGTTCTTTCGTCGTTCTATTAGTGTTATTTTTCAAAAAAAACCTTAGCTTGTTAAAGAGTCTGAGCGATAAATATCTACAATCACTGACCATAGGATTTTTGGTAAGCATTACCGCTATCGCCATCCATGGTCTGGGGGATTTTAACCTACAAATCCCGGCTAATGCTCTTTTATTCTGGATTATCCTGGCTTTAAGCTCAAGCCTCAGTATAATGGTTAGACCAGAAAGAATGGCCTAGCCAATTCCTGAAAAAGGGGTGTAAATCAATGATGACTAGAAGGGTCTACCAAACGATGATCCTGGACTTGCGGTCCTCACCATTGTGGAGCTGGCCAAAGAGATTCCCGAGGGGCTAGAAAGGGACTATCTATTAGCGGCAAGTCCCGTAATGTCCTAAACTTGATATTTTTATGTACCGAGGGAGAAGAAAGATTAAACTCTCATATAAAGTCATCGGCTATCCCATTATCCTGGCAGTGATAGTATTTCTCGGCTACATAGTGATTCAGCCTCTGTTGGCCGAGGTTCATTACCAACGTGCCAAGCAAGAATACAACAGTATGAGGTGGGAAAAAGCCATTTTTGAGTACCAAAGGGCAATCCTAATCCAGCCCCATAATGCACAGTATCACCTCGAGCTGGCCAGGATTTACTCCAGGCGAGCCTATCTTCATCAGGACAAGGCTGCATTAAAGAAAGCTATCCAGGAGTTCAGAACCGCTCTGCAGCTTAATCCCTATGATGGATTAGCCCACTCACATCTTGGATGGACTTATAAGCAACATGGAATGTATGAAGAAGCTGTTCAGGAGCTAAAGAGGGCCGTTGAACTCGATCCGACCAATGTATCTTTTCACTGGAGACTCGGATCGGTATACAAAGCAAATGGTCAGTTAAGCAAAGCAAAAAAAGAATTTGAAAAAGTACTGGACGTTGTCCCTCATCAGCGACAGGCTCAACTCGCATTAGTTCAAATCGATAAAAAATTAAACG
>JBHIAL010000189.1:0-3332 GCA_046758525.1 bacterium | reverse complement strand
GTTACAGAATACCATAAATAGTATCCACCAGATTTCTATTTTGAGCGAAAAGGAGAAACTTTGAACAAATACATTCAAATGGCTAAACAACTTGGAATGTCAGATGCGAAAATTATCAGTTCCAAAGATATTTTTTTTGATCCAAGAGCTATTCTGAAATGTAGATGGGGTTGCGATGACTACAGCAGCCAGAAATGCGATGATCGAGGAGTCCCCTACGAAATGAGGCTACAAATTGTAAGAGCCTATAACCATATTCTCCTTCTTCACTCCTACGATCCTCAGAAACTTTACTCTGTAGCTCTAAAAATTGAGCGGCAAGTGTTTTTGGATGGCTTTTACTTTGCCTTTACCCTTTGCTCTTGTAAGTTTTGTACCTCATGCAAGGTTAAGGAGGGGATTGGTTGTCCAACCCCTGAGAAAATAAGACCCTGCGATCAACTTTTTGGTATCGATGTGTATAAAACTGTTCGGAATCAAGGTTTGCCATGCCAAGTCCTCCAGAACAAGGATGAAAAACAAAATCGGTATGCATTTATATTGATAGCTTGAGGAGAGGAGTTCTTAGACTACCTCAAGTCAACTTTGGACAGTCTTTACCATAGTCTGTAGGGTAAATTTCATTTGATTGAAAGGAGGTGGTAGGTTCAAGAATCCTGAGTTAAAAAACTATTAAGGTAGGAGGAAAAAATGAGAAGAACAAAGATGGTAATGGGCTTGATGGTTTTTTTACTCGTGGTCTCAACGGGAACTGCAGGAGTTTTGCAGGCTAAACTCCCGGAAGAGATCGGGACTAAAGTTAGATTTGGCTATGTAGATTGGCCTGGAGTTACTGTAAAAACAGCCGTTGCCAAACATATTTTGGAATATGTAGGGTATGATGTGGAAACAGAGATGTACCTTGCTCCTGTACTATACAAGGGACTATCCACTAAGGACCTTGATATTTTCTTAGGCGGCTGGCTACCCACAATGAAGCTGTACCTGGACCCTTATTTTGAGGAAGGAACTATTGAAAAAGTAACCATTAATTTAAATGAGACAGTTTATACTTTAGCTGTTCCTGCGTATGTATGGGAGGCTGGCGTTCGTTCTGAAGAGGATCTTCACAAGTATGCAGATAAGTTTGGCCGTAAAATCATAGGGATAGAACCAGGAAATGAGGGAAATCAGATCATGATCGATGCCATTAAGAATAATACCTATGATCTCGCAGGATGGGAAGTGGTGGAAGGTAGTACAGTAGCCATGATGGTGGCTGTGGAGAAAGCGATCAAAAACAAGGATTGGATTGTCTGGTTAGGTTGGGCACCCCACTGGATGAATATGGAGTTTGATATGAAATACTTGGAGGATCCTTTGGAACTCTGGGGTCCTCCTGGTGTCGAGGTGGTGTACACACTTAGCAGAGCTGAACTTGAAGAAGACATGCCCAATGTATACAAGTTTCTAGAGCAGTTAAAAGTTACCCCTGGGATACAAAATGAATGGATATACGAATATGGTAGAAAAAAGAGGGATGCGGATGAGATAGCAAAAGAGTGGATAAAGAATAACATCAAAGTAGTGGATGTGTGGGTCTATGGAGTTAAATCGGTAGATGGCCGAAGAGCTCGAGATGCTATAAGAGAAGCCATAAAGTAAGGGCAAATTATTCACCAGGGAAGATATATATCTTCCCTGGTGATGCATTTAAACATTTCAGGTAAATAAGGAGAAAAAAATGTGGCCGGTTGAATTCTGGCCCAGGATTCCTCTGGGTGATATAGTGGAGAGAGGAGTGGATGCTTTAGAGGTAGCTTTAAGAGCAGAGTTTAGAGCTCTTTCTTTATTTCTTGATAATATGATAGATAGCCTGGAAGGATTGCTTATCGTTATTCCACCTCTTATCTTTATAGCTGTTCTGGGGGTCTTAGCTTGGCGGGTGAGGGGCTGGAAGGTTGCTCTTTTTGTGGTTGTAAGTTTGCTTTTAATACTAAATTTGGGATTGTGGTCCTTAACCATAAAAACCTTAGCTATAGTTCTCGCTGCTACTATAGTTTCTACCCTAATAGCAATACCTATGGGAATCTTAAAGGCTCACAGCAAAACTATTCATACCATAACCCGTCCAATTTTGGATTTTATGCAAACTATTCCTATCTTTGTTTATCTAATACCAGCTTTAATGTTTTTTGGATTGGGAACAGTCCCCGGAGTTATAGCTACCATAGTTTTTGCTCTTCCTCCTCCGGTAAGACTCACTTACCTTGGTATAAGACAGGTACCTGTGGAGCTAATTGAGGCGGGAAAGGCCTTTGGATCAAATAGGTGGCAGATGCTCTATAAGGTTGAAATTCCCAATGCTATACCCTCCATTGTGATGGGGATTAATCAATGTATAATGATGTCTTTATCTATGGTAGTTATCGCCGCCATGATTGGTGCTGGTGGATTGGGTAAAGAAGTAATGCGTGCTATGGCTACCATTAACATAGGGTTGGGCTTTGAGGCCGGTCTGGGAGTCGTTATCTTGGCTATAATTTTGGATAGATTAGTTAGGACGGAGTAAATGAAGATAAGACTGGAATCTGTTTACAAGATATTTGGTAAAGAACCACAAAAGGTTCTGGAACTACTTAAAAAAGGTAAGACAAAATCTGAGATTTATGAGGAAACTGGGCAGGTAGTAGCTGTTAATGATGGAAGTTTAGACATCTCTACGGGAGAAACCTTTGTGGTAATGGGACTGTCGGGCAGCGGAAAATCCACTCTCCTGAGGTGTATAAATCGATTGGTAGATCCTACTTTAGGTAAAATCTATTTTCAAAAGAACGGGGAGGAGCTACAAATTACTTCATTAAACCAGACAAAACTAAGAGAGATAAGAACCCATAACATAACCATGGTCTTCCAGCATTTTGCTCTATTTCCTCGAAGAACAGTGCTTTCTAACGTAACTTTTGGGTTGGAGATTCAAAAAAAACCTAAAGAATATCAGCGAAAGAAAGCCCTGGAAATGTTAGAATTAGTAGGGTTAAAAGAATGGAGTGATTCACACCCTTCCGAGCTTTCAGGAGGTATGAAACAAAGAGTTGGCCTGGCGAGGGCTTTAGCCACAGAGGCCAAGATTCTTTTAATGGATGAGCCTTTTAGCGCTCTTGACCCTTTGATCAGGGTAAGAATGCAAGAAGAACTTTTAAAACTGCAAACCAAGCTAAAAAGAACCATTTTCTTTGTTACTCATGATTTGGATGAGGCTCTTAGACTGGGAGATAGAATTGCCATTATGGAAGAGGGGAGTATTGTGCAAGTGGGAACGCCCGAGGAAATAATTATAGACCCTCGTACCG
>JBHIAL010000188.1:0-3345 GCA_046758525.1 bacterium | reverse complement strand
TAAAAGGCTTCCTCGACACCAGAATCTCCTCTGGTCTGAGGGCCGCACACACCCCGTTTTTCCCCATCTCTAGATCCTGATTACAAGAAGCAACCTCTATCTTAAGCTTCTCTAGATCCAAAAAGGTAGCTCCGTTCTCTCGAAGCAGTTTTCCCTGGAATAAGTTGGTTATCCCCATGAACCTTGCCGAAAAAAAAGAGGAAGGCGAGGAAAAAATTCTCCCTGCCTCTCCTTCTTCTGCTATCTTTCCTTTTTTTAAAAAATAAACCTGGTGAGCGAACCTTTCTGCCAGCGAGAGATCGTGGGTGGATAAAACAACCGTCTTTTTGGATTCGCTCTTCAGGTAAAAAATTAGATCTTCCACAATTTTCTTACTCATGGGGTCCAGATTGTGAGTTGGCTCATCCAAAAGTATCACCTCGGCATCGAAAACCAAACTTCTGGCTAAAGCTACCCTCTGGACTTCTCCTCCCGATAAGCTAAGAGCCCATCGATCTTCCATTCCGGAAAGACCCACCATCTCCAAGGCTCTTTTTACCATCTTTTTAATATCCTTCTTTTTTCTCACTTTCAAGGGGTAGGCAACGTTATTAAAGACAGAAGTATTAAACATCACCGGTCCCTGTCCCACGAGAACCATTCTCCGCTGCAAAGAGAGCCTGTCTGCCTCATCATAATCTTTACCATCATAGTAGATCTTTCCCCTGGTGGGCTTTTCTAGTAGGTTCAGTACTCTGAGCAGAGTTGTCTTTCCCGCACCATTAGGGCCGATGAGGCAACTCACTCTATTTTCTTGAATTTCCAGGTTAATGTTGTTGAGGATGACTTTACCATCGAAGCTCTTGCTTAGCTTTTCTACCTTGATTCTCATCTTTTCCCTGCTCCCTGCAACAACTGAAGGGGAATGCTTATAAGACCACAGACAACCAAAAGGATTATGCCCAAGACTATGGCCAGCTCAAATCTTCCTTTCATCGTCTCCAGAGCTATGGCGGTAGTCATAACTCGGGTACTCCCTCTAATGTTTCCCCCTACTACCATGGTCATTCCTGTCTCCCCGATCAGACGAGCAAAAGCCATAATTAGAGCTGCCGTCAAGGGATATCTTGCTTCTTTGAACATAGTCACCATGAGTTGAGGTAAATTAGCTCCCAGGGTGAGAGCTGTTTCTCTGACACTCTTTTTCACACTTTGAAAGGCTGCTAGACTCAAAGAGGTTATAATAGGAATTGCTAGAAGAGCCTGAGCCATAACCATCGCCCAGGGGGTATAAAGCAGGCCGACAGCACCCACGGGACCCCGTCTACTAAGGAGAAGGTAAACGATTAACCCAATAGCTACTGCAGGAACCATGAGGAGACTATTAACTACACTGATAATAACTCGTCGGCCGGGAAAATCTTTCAAGGTGAGCAAAAGACTGAAAGGAAGACTGATCAAAGATGAAAGAAGGACGGCGGTCGAAGAAACCCGAAAAGAAAGAAGAACAATATTCAAAACCTCCTTATCAAAAGAAGAGGCGAATTTGGCTAGTAGGTGTAAGCTTTCTACCAGATTGGCCATTTATTGATCCTCTTGGGCATCGGGAATGAATAGAGGCTCTCCGAACTCCGCCACTCCATATTGACCAATAATTTCCTGTGATTCTTTGCCAGTAATATATTTTACAAATTTCATGGCTAAATCATATTTTACCCAGGGATACTTCTGAGACGAGACGGGGATAACCCCATAGGAGTTAAAAAGACGCCTATCTCCCTCACAAAGAATAACTAGATCTAGCTCTTGTTGTAGGTGGAGATAGGTCCCTCGATCGCTTAGAGTATAGGCCCTTTTCTCATTAGCAATGCGCAAGGTAGAGGCCATTCCACTGCCAGATTCAATATACCGGCTTTCTTTTGGCTTAATTCTTAAGATTTCCCACAGACTCATCTCCTTGATATGGGTCCCGGACCTGTCTCCTCGAGAAACAAAACCGGCTTTGCTAGAAGCGATCTTCTTTAAGGCAACCAAGACATCCTTTTCACCTCTGATTTTGGCCATATCCTCAGCCGGTCCAACAATGACAAAATCATTGTGCATTACCTGATATCTTTTTGTCCCGTAGCCCTGTCGTATAAATTGGTCCTCTAAACTACGAGCATGAACCAGGATCAGATCTGCATTACCATCTTTAGCTGTTCTGATAGCTGCTCCCGTCCCCACAGCGATTACCCTAACTTTGACTCCGTACCTTTCTTCAAAAGGGGGCAGAAGCACATCCAATAGACCCGAGTTCTCCGTGCTGGTAGTGGTAGCCAGTCTGAGCTCTTTCTGGGCAGTTTTCCCTGAAAAAGACAAAGGACAGACTAATAGTGTCAAAACTAAACCCATCAACACTAGGACCCACAATTTTCTTTGAAGTTTCATAATCTATCTGGCTCACTTTCCCTTAAGCTGCCCTCATAAAAAAAGCCGATCTCCCATGTTGGTAAAGAGATCAGCTTATTAGTTTCCTCCTTTCCAAACACGGGAGGCACAGCAGTTTCCCGCCATACCCTATCGGTCAGGTCCCCTGGGAGTACCTTTAGGGACTCTGACTCGGAGAAATCTTCTCATAATAATTAACAGAATCTGTAAAAGAACTTGTAATAAAACTACCTTAAATTTAGATATCTGTCAAGCGAATAAGCTTGGGGGTTTCCCAAAATTCTATCTAAAATCTTAAGCTTGGTTACGCAGAAAGCCCTTTTCCACTTTATCATCTTCAGAGTTCCTCTTTAATTCAGCGTCTTGGGAAAAATGATATGGAACTTTGGAGAATATCCATTATTTTAGGAGGTTGACACCTTTATATTCTTGGACATAATAGAAGAAGAAAAAATTGAAAGAGCCTTCTAGTCTATAAGGAAAGACGCAAAATTAGCTAAAATAAGAGGTTTTACTCTTTTCAATGAAGTATTTACCATTGATAATTTTTGACCTTTTCTTTTAGCCTCTCTTGGGGTCTAAAAGCACTATTTATAAGGAGACTAAGAGGATTCCAAAATGGGAAACAACGCAAGAAGAAAAAAGACAAAGAATATCGGGTTTATCTCTACCCGCCTCGCCGGGACCGATGGAGTTTCTCTGGAGGCAGCAAAGTGGGCCAGCATCTTTGAAAGTGAGGGTCATCTCTGCTTTTATCTGGCTGGTGAGTTTGATAAAGATAAACCTAGCGGGAGATCGCTCCTGGTAGAAGAGGCACATTTTAAACATCCTCTAGTTCAAGAGATCTATCGTGGATGTTTCGGTGTCAGAATTAGAGAACCATCTATCACCAAAAAGATCCACCAGATGAAAAATAAACTTAAAAAGTATATCTAC
>JBHIAL010000187.1:0-3377 GCA_046758525.1 bacterium | reverse complement strand
AACCAGCCTTATTCTTGTTTCCGAAAATACTGTTCTTCGGGATATTATGAAAGCTAAAGTTTGCTGTGATTTTCCGCTGGTAGTAGTATCCAAGGAGAAAAAGTTTAAAGGTGTGATCACTGAAAAAGATATTCTTAAAACATTGTTGATGAAAGGAAAAGAAAGAGATCTTGTTAGGCGAAATGTTTAAAAAGAGGAGGAATTGGAAAAGTGAGTTACGGGTGGTGGGGAAAAATTTTGCGCATAGATTTGTCTGAGGGGAAAATTGCTCGGGAGGAGGTTTCGGAAAGGATTTATGAAAAATTGATAGGAGGGGCTGGGATCGGTGCTAAAATTATCTACGAGGAACTAAATCAAAACTTGGGCCCTTTTAGTTCTGAAAATAAAGTTATCCTGGCCACAGGACCTTGGCAGGGAACAAAATTACCTGGAAGTGCTAAATGGAGCGCGATCTCCAAATCTCCTTTAACTAATACTTATGGAGAGTCAGCGGGAGCAGCAGGTTTTGGTATTAACTTAAAAAAGGCTGGCTATGATGCTTTAGTAATTCAGGGGAAGGCCGAAAAACTTTCATATATCTATATTAATAATGATAAGGTTGAAGTTAAAGATGCTTGGTTTTTAGGAAACAAAGACAGTTTAGAAACCTTTCAGATATTAAAGAGGAGGTTAAACAATCCAAAGGTTAGCATTGCCACCATTGGTCCTGCAGGAGAGAAATTAGTTCGTTTTGCTTGCATAGTAATTGATGAGCACAGTTTTGCTGGTCGCTGTGGTATAGGAGCAGTACTGGGGTCTAAGAATATTAAAGCAATTGCTGTTTATGGAGATAAAAGACCATCGGTTTTTAGCCCGGACAAGGTTGAGAGGTTGGCCAGAGAACAAAGAAAAAAAATTAGAAATTTTGCCAGTGAAAATGGATTCACCGAGCATGGAACTCCTGGTGCTGTTTTTTCCGCAGCTCAGACAGCTAATCTTCCGGTCCAATACTGGAGGGAAGATAGCTGGGATAAAGCAGAGAAAATCTCTGCCCCTAATTACACCCGAGTTCTAAAAGCCAAGCCTCGGGCCTGTTTGTATTGTCCGGTAGCCTGCCACCGGCAAATAGAGATTGATCATCCGAAAAAATACGCACTAAAAGGAGCGGGACCTCAATATGAGAGTCTTTCTTTTTTAGGTTCTAATTGTTTAATTGATGATGTAAAAGCTATAGCCAAAGCAAATGATATTTGCAACCGACTGGGCATGGATACAATATCTGCTGGTGCTTGTGTAGGATTTGCTATGGAATGTCTTGAAAAGAGGTGGATATCCAAAAAAGATAGCGGAGGTTTATCCATTAGATGGCGGCGGGGGGATGATTTGATCCAGCTTCTCGAAAAGATAGGAAAAAGGGAGGATATAGGTGATCTTTTAGCCGAAGGTACCGCCAGAGCCGCCAGAGAAATAGGCCAGGGAGCTGAAAAAATAGTTGCTCAGGTCAGGGGATTAGATGTTCCGGCCTGGGATCCCCGCTCTTTTTTTGCTACAGCCATAAATTATGCAACAGGCACTATAGGGGCCTGTCATGAAAGAGGGATGTGTCCAAGTCTTGAGTTAGGTCTATTTTTCCCTGAAATAGGTATCAAGGAAGCTCCAAAAGCTTTTGATCCTTCTGGAAAAGTGGATATCTGTATAAAATCACAAAATCTTTCTGCTTTGTTTAATTCCTTGGTGATATGTAATTATATGGTTGATGGAGGGGGAATGAGTTTAACCGAGATTCTTGAATGCTTTAGAGCTGTAACTGGCTGGGATTGGCCAATAAATAAGCTGATGGAGGTAGGAGAACGAGTCTATAATCTTCAAAGAATGATAAACATAAAAGATACCAAGGGGAAAGAAGAAGACAAGTTACCGTCAAGGTTCTTTGTCCCCGCTAAAACTGGATTTAGAAAAGGAATGGTTCCCCCTCTGCATGAGATGCTCAAGGAGTATTATATTAGACGAGGTTGGGATGAGGAAGGCAGACCTACTCAAGAGACTCTGGAAAGACTAGGTCTTCTTTATTAACTTATGTAAAAAATTAGAAAAAATAAGGTGGTAGGAGAAGACAATGAACCCGGAAATGTTCGAGTTTGTAGCTCCTCGGTTAACTTTTGGGAATGGATGTATAAAAGAGGCAGGAGTGGTAGCGAAGGAGCTTGGAGCCAGTAAAATATTTATAGTTACTGACCAGGGCATTGTCAAAGCCGGATTGCTGGAGGAGTTAAAAAAATCGTTAGAGGATTCTGATTTAGATTATGAAATTTGGGATAAGGTCTGCTCTAACCCTAAGGATAATGAAACTGAGCAAATAGCAAAGGCCTATAAAGAAGCTGGGACTAATTTGTTAATTGGAATAGGAGGTGGTAGTGCAATAGATGCAGCCAAGGCAGCGGGTATATTAGTTACTAATAAAGAACCTATTAACCAATACGAGGGCCGCAATAAATTTAGGAACCCTATTCCTCCGCTAATTGCAATCCCCACCGCTTCAGGCACAGGAAGTGAGGCCTCTATGTGGTGTGTAATCACTGATACCAAGAGAAATGCCAAAATGTCACTTGGAGGCCCTGGTATGCTACCTAAGGTAGCTTTGGTAGATCCAGCTCTTACTAAAGGCTTACCTCCCGATTTAACCGCAGGCACAGGAATGGATGCTCTATCTCATGCTGTGGAATCTTACCTTTCCACAGGATCTATTCCTCCTTCTGATGCATTAGCTCTGTATACCGTAAGATTAATAGCGGAAAATTTACCTCTTGCCGTAGCCAATGGAGAAAATATGGAGGCAAGGACTAACATGGCACTAGCAAGCTTTGAGGCAAATCTTGCAGCCAGCAATACCGGTTGCGGTGCGGTTCATTCTTTAGGTCATCAGCTAACCACTGATTTTGGTGTCCATCACGGAATCAGTATGGGAATAATGATGCCTTATGTGATGCAATTTAACATGATAAGCTGTATGGCTCGCATGAGAGATATTGCTGAGGCAATGGGGAGAGATACAAGCCTGATGACCGATAGGGAAGCTGCCCTGCAAGCAGCAGTTGCTATATATCAGCTTCAGAAAGATATAGGACTTGCCACCAATTTGAAGAAAGTAGGGGTAAAGGAGGATGATATTGCCAAAATTTCAGAAAAAGCCTCTGTAGATGTGGATATGAGTACTAATCCCCGGAGAGCTACTTTAGAGGATATAAAAATGATCTATAAAATGGCTTTGGAAGAAAATATGGAGAAATAACAAATTCTCAAAGGAGGTAGTAAATGGCGGACCTAAAACAAATTGCTGAAAATCTAATTCAGGGAAAAGCACCCCAGGTGAAAGAACTTGTGCAAAAGGTAGTAGATGA
>JBHIAL010000186.1:0-3381 GCA_046758525.1 bacterium | reverse complement strand
TCCGAGGCCACGATGTAGACTTTTTTCTCCGCTGCAGGAGAAATAACGCTACCACCTAAGAGGACCGCTGTGAAAACTACCACTGCCAAAACTAATCCCACCTTTCTTTTTGCCATTTTCCACCTCCTTTTTATTTTAACCAACTTTATAGTATATTATCTTCAGTCTGTCAACTTTCCCCCGAAAATCTTTTTTTGCCAAAAATATCCTTAAAGGTTCTTACCTTCCGGAAGGTAGCTCGGGAAAATCATTCAAGGATAGAATCAGAAAATGAGGTTTTTGCCTATCTTTTTAAGACAGGCGGCAAGGATAGTTCAATTTTGCAAAGGATTAGCCAGCCTTCGGTTTCAATATTTTAATTTTTCTAGCTCTGCCTCAAGGTAAACTCGCTCTCCCCTATCCACATACATATCTTTGACATAAATCCGATAATCTTCTTTTATCACCGCCAGCTCATGCCAACCTGCCTTTAATCCTCTTACGGTTACAGGAGTTCTACCCTTATCTACTCCATCGATAAATACCTTGGCATAAGAAGGTTGGGAACTAAGCCGGATAGAGCCTCTCCGGTAATGATATGAAGGCTCTAATTGAGCAAAGACATAGCTGGTTTGGCCTCGTTCAACAAAAATGGTCTTTGACCAGTCATTATAGCCTTCTTTGGCCACCCGGAGTCTGTGTTCTCCCACCGATACCCGACGAATGGTGAGGGGAGTTGTTCCTCGGTACTTTCCGTCTAAGTAAACAGATGCGTGACTTGGCTCCGAGGTTACCCTAACTTTCCCCCGGCCATATCTTTCCCAACCACTTACGTAAAACGTACAGCTACTTTCAGCCCGCTTTGGGCGGGGAATGGGCCTTATTCTTTGTTTAAATTTGGAAGAAAATTCCTGGGCCGATTTGCTGACAACAGGAAAGGCCTCCTGGTAGTCCGAGGTTTCTCGGGTGAACCACCAGGGACTCACGGTAGCCACTGCTTTGATGGTTTCCTCTCCTGGAGGAGGAGCAACTCTGAATTCGAAAGAATCTCTCTCTCCCGGGATAGCGTATACTTTATTTGCTCTGATAAAATTGTCTCGACGGTAACGGTTAGGAAATATTTGCCTTACTTTCCCATCAGGAGTAAAATCAAACAAGGTAAGGTAACAGTCCCGGCTGGATTCAAAGTAGACAATTAAACTCTCGCCTACTCTATAAGTTGATCCAAATCCTTTATCCACCCAGACGTTAACTTTGAAGGGAAGCTTGGGCTCAACAATAATTCTCTGGGGTTGTGAATTTTCTTGGGCTAGACCGGCCCCCGAAAAACCAGCAATCACCAGAGCAAAAGTAACTGTCCAGAGTAAAAATTTCTCAATCTTCACTAGCCATTCTCCTTTTCAAAAAGTTTCTTCTTATCTCTCACAAAATTAGACTCCCAGAAAAAGACAAAGTTCCATGTGGTAGAATAAAGGACATATTTCAGTGAGCTCTTGATGAAAGAGCTGATAGTCCCACGATTCTCCTGAGAGGAAATTTACTTTAAACGAGAAACCAGTTGGAATTCTTCCCTTGATTTCTGCAATTTTTCCTTTATAATTTTGATTGTGAGGCTCCACACCTCAATCTCTGAAAAAGGCGATTGAAATGAAAGATGAAATGATGACCGTCCAAAGAACGGATGAGTATAAAAAATGCTCAAGAGCTCATAACCCATAGATTGTCCTTGGAGGAAATAAAGAAAACTTTTCCGACTACTGAAAGCCAAAAAGAGATGAAAGTGGCGGTACAATGTCAAAAGGCAAATCTATACTGGTATTGGGTGGCATCAATATGGATTTTGTGGTTAAGGCTGAGAGAGTTCCCAAACCAGGAGAGACCCTTATAGGTTCTGATTTTTCTACAATTCCAGGAGGCAAAGGAGCCAACCAGGCTGTTTGCATTGCCCATCTTGGAGGAAAAGCAATTCTTGGGGGACGTTTAGGTAAAGATTCTCTAGGAAAAAAGCTAAGACAAGGATTGGAAAAGGAAGAAGTGATCACACAATACCTAACCATAGATAAAGAGGAGCACTCGGGAGTTACGGTGATTATTATCAATAAGGACGGAGATAACAGTATTGTCCTGGATCCTGGAGCAAACATGAAGTTCTCCCCCCAAGAGGCTGCTTGCCTAAAAAGCATTCTTCCTCACGTAAGTATTGTCCTGGCTCAACTTGAGATACCACTGGAAACAGTTGATTTTATTTTTGATGAAGCCCAAAAACTGGAAATAACCACGGTTTTGGACACAGGCCCAGCCAGACCGCTCTCTGCTTCTCTTCTACGTAATGTAGATATTCTCTCTCCTAATCAGACAGAACTGGAGACTTTGCTACAGCGGGAAATAAAGGATTCAGAACAAGCAAAAAGAGAAGCAGAAGAACTCCTAAGCTGGGGGATAAAGACAGTGATTTTAAAACTGGGAGAGAAGGGATCCTACCTGTTAACAGATGAGGACAAATCTTATTTCCCTGCTTTTAAGGTAAAGGCTGTGGACACTACTGCTGCCGGAGATGCCTTTATGGGTGCTTTATGCTTAAGTCTAAGTCAGGGTAATTCTTTACCTCAGGCTATAGAATTTGCTAATCTAGCAGGAGCATATGCGGTAACCAAAATGGGTGCTCAACCCTCGCTACCTACCCTGGAAGAAATACACAAATTAAAAAAACCTGGTCGGTAAAAAATGCCGGTGAGACTCTCTAATAGCATAAATCTAGTCTTCGGATTCTTACAATAAATTCCTGATCTTTCTCTTCAAAATCAGGCTTTCTGCCAGTCCTTTCCTTCAGAAGTCTGGTAATTCTAATGACTTTGTAAGTGAGCTCGTATTGTAAATTTCCCAGCCCGGCCTTCTTACAGAGTTTCCAATATCTGGAAGTATCTACATCGGGATAGACGACCTCAACTTTATCTTGACTTTGGAGGCGTTTGTGCAGAATGTGAATAGATAATAATACTAATTAAATTATGATCTGATGATGAAACACACTATTCTCTCTGAAAGAGAACTAAGGTTGATTGAGGGACTCATTGGTAAATACGAAATAATTGTTAGCTTTCCTCAGATTTATGATCAGCTTAAGAGCTCCCTCTTCACCATCATCTAAATTTCTTTTAGCAGTTTTTAAGTCAAGATAGGTGGCATAATAATAGGCGTGTAGATTCAGAGGGGCTTGATTCAAGAAGAAAAATGGCCTATTCTTCCGTAAGGCAAAAAAGAAGTGAATTGGAATTTCAAAGGGGAAGGATTTCCCCTTGGTTATTCTCCATGAACTACACAGCGCATAGTAATATTTTCAAAACTCAAATTCTGTCTGAGGATTTTTCTCTTTTATCAGTTTGCCAATTATGTCTATGAATT
>JBHIAL010000185.1:0-3395 GCA_046758525.1 bacterium | reverse complement strand
GTATTGTTTGATGCTTTTCTTAGATGGCGGACGCTTACTCAAAGCCTTGAATACGGGATGTCTAATTTCTCAAGGATCCCCAATTGGGAGTATAATAAGAAACGAAAGAGGCTCATAGAGATTATAAAAACTTATGCCAAAGAACATCCAGATGATATTTGGGCAAGAAAACAGATAAAACTCCTGTTATCTTTACCCAACATATCAAGGGGCGCCCTTATGGGCAATTACAATTTGATGTTTTTGGCAGATCTCTATTTGGATACGGAATAATTTCTTTCGTGTGCCTTGAAACCTGCATAAGATCAACCTCAAAACAGAATAGAGTGTTGAATGCAACTATCCTACTTAAGGAAAATTTAGTATGGAAATAGTGAAATCAAAAAATGGTGTTCCAATTAGAGGCGGAAGATGAGTAAGAGCTATTTTGAAAAAGGAGATATGTATCTCGAAATCTATGATGCCTATGGAAGAAATCCTGCCATTTTTGAGAGCGTCATTGAGAACTATAAGAAAGGTTTACAGTTGGATCCCAACAATACTCTGTATCATTGTCGCCTTGGCTACGCCTACCACCTGATGAGGAGATTAATGGAAGCAAGCAGTGAATATGAAGTGGTATTGAAATTAGACCCTCCACGCCTTGCATCAGAAGATGATCTAAAACTGGTAGATAAGTATGCTCCCAGGCTGTTTGTAAATCCAGAGGAGTTTTTCAACCTTAAGGATCTAGTAGCAGTGATTCATCCGGAAAAGCCAATTATTGCTTATAACCTTTTCTGGGACGATGATATTGACTACCCAGGAGACAATGATCCCTCGGATCATGAGGTTGTATGGGTAGAATTTGATCAAAATGATGGGAAAGTAACGGGGGTATATACATATTTTCATAGAGCGGTTTTTTCTACAGAAGAGGCAGTTAAGGATGCCAACCTCCATCATCAAAGGGCAAGAATAAACGTTCAATGGGGTGAACATGGGTCTTTACCTTTGGGATGGGAGAAGCTAAAGCCGGAAGCTGTGTATGAAAAAATAGGCGAAAGGCTCAAAGTAAAGGATATGCTTACAAGATACCAACAGTTAAGTAAAAGTATTAAAAATCCAGACCATCCCCTGGCCAGAAATTGGCCCAAAAGATTTGAAGGAAGTTATGAGGATTTTATTATTTTTTCCAAATACATAGATTCACGAAAGTGGCTGAAAAAGAAAAGAATGGTAATAACTAGTAGATGGCCTAATGCTGTAATTAACCAGTATTTTCTTGCTTATAATTATTTTCCGAAAAGGCAGTGGCCCAAATAGTATAGCTTCCCGAACTCAAAATTCCCCAAAAACATGAAAAACGATTATTTCAAAGATAGATCAAATATCAATTTTCTGCCGCTTCAGGCACTGAGAGATCACCTTAAGGGAAGAGTTGTCCTGCTGGGAGTTGGTAACAGAATAAGAGGAGATGATGCAGCCGGCCCCAAATTAATCGAGATTTTAAAAAAGAGACTGCCAGATAAAGGAAAGGAAATTTTCTTATTCGATGGGGAGGAGGTGCCAGAAAATTACCTCATCCCTATCGCCAACCTAAAACCGAATTTAGTAATCATTGTGGATGCGGTTAATTTTGGCAGCCGTCCAGGGATAGCAAGGCTCTTTCCCATCCGGCAAGTTCCTCAGGGTAGCTTCTCTACCCATCGGCTTAGCTTGAGATTTCTTTGCTCCTATCTAGAGAAAGAGACACAAGCTAAGATTTACCTACTCGGTATCCAACCAAAATCTATCAAATTAGAAGAAAAATTAAGCCCGGAGGTAAAAAAGACTTTAAGAGATCTGGCTGATTTCTTTGAGAAAAATACCTTTGAAAATGAATAAGATTTTGACTGAAAGACCCCAAAGACGGCAGAAGGAAAAGCCAAAGAGATTTTTTATACATATTACGGGAATAGTGCAAGGGGTAGGGTTTCGACCCTTTATTTATTCACTGGCTGCCAGGTATTCCCTGTCCGGTTTTGTCTTAAATGATACCTCTGGAGTCAAAATAGAGGTAGAGGGAGAAGAAAAAAAGATTACTGAGTTTTTAGAGCATGTAACTCTCGATGCTCCTCCTTTAGCTTTAATCGAGAAAATAGACTACCGAAAGCTTCTCCCCATAGGCTACCATCACTTTGAGATAAAAAAAAGTAGAAAGGAAAAAGAAAAATTTACCCTTATCTCACCCGATATCTCAATCTGCCCTGATTGCTTCCATGAGCTTTTTGATAAAGCCGATCGGCGCTACCAATACCCCTTCATCAACTGTACCAATTGTGGACCACGTTTTTCTATTATTGAGAACATCCCTTATGATCGGTCCCTCACCACCATGAGAGAGTTTAAGATGTGTCCGGAGTGTCAGTCAGAGTATGATGACCCCCTTAATCGAAGATTCCATGCCCAGCCCAATGCCTGTGAGGTCTGTGGTCCCCAGGTTAGCTTATTTGATAGCAAAGGAAGGAAAATTCACACCTTCGATCCCATAAAGACCTCGGCCAATCTACTCAAAAAGGGATACGTTGTGGCTGTTAAGGGATTAGGAGGATTTCATCTTGCCTGCGATGCGGCTAATAAGGCCTCGGTTGAAGCCTTAAGAAAAAGGAAATACCGGGAAGACAAGCCATTTGCCCTCATGGCTGTGGACGTGGAGAAAATAAAAGAGTTTTGTTGGGTCAACGAATATGAGCAAAGGCTCCTCATGTCACCTCGAAGGCCTATTCTTATCCTGAGGAAGAAAAAAGACTGCCGGCTGCCGGATGAAATAGCGCCCAATAATAAATGTCTGGGGATGATGCTTCCTTATACGCCTCTTCACTATCTTCTATTGCGGGAGGCTAGCATGGTTTTGGTTATGACCAGCGGTAATATCTGCGATGAGCCTATAACTTATAAGAATAAAGATGCCTTCAAAAGACTGGGTGGGATAGCCGATTATTTTCTTATCCACAACCGAAAAATCCAGACGAGAATTGATGACTCTGTAACCAGAATCTTCAATAACCAGGAGATGATCATTCGACGCAGCAGGGGATATGTACCCCAGCCTATAAAGGTGAACCTCTTTTTTAAGCAGCCGGTCCTGGCTGTGGGAGGGGAGCTGAAGAATACCTTTTGTCTGGCCACCCGGAATTATGCCTTTCTCAGCCATCACATCGGGGATCTGGAAAATCTTTCTGCCCTTACTTCCTTTGAAGAGGGAATAGAGCATTTTTTGAGGATATTTCATGCTTCGCCCCGAATAGTTGCCTGCGACTTACATCCGGATTATCTCTCCACCAAATTCGCTGAGGAATATTGCCAGAATTCATCTTTTAATCCTGAGCTTATTCCTATCCAGCACCATCATGCCCATATTGTAAGCTGCCTGG
>JBHIAL010000184.1:0-3400 GCA_046758525.1 bacterium | reverse complement strand
CACGTCTGCATTGAATTCATTGAGGGAGAATCCATGCTTATGCTTCTCGACAGCCAGGGAATTGCCACATCCAGTGGTTCTGCCTGCACTTCCAGGGCGTTGAAGGTCTCTCATGTTTTGACGGCCATTAGGGTCCCCGCAGCATTAGCCCAGGGGTCCCTTCTTTTCAGTCTGGGTACGGATAATAGTGAGGAGGACATAGATTATCTCTTGGAGGCTCTTCCTCCCATAGTACAAAGGTTAAGAGAGATGTCCCCCTTGTACAAAAAGTAACCGCTTTCCTTTTTGCCAAGCCTGTGGCAAGAAACTGGGACTGCCAGATAAGCCTGGCCCTTTCATGGTTAGCCGGTTGAGTGGAGAGCATTGGAAATAGATAAAAGGAGGCGCAGGATGGATCCTGAGGCTTTGTTCAAGCTCAGTTATGGTCTGTATGTAATCAGTTCAAGAAAAGAAGACAGACTAAACGGACAGATTGCCAACACTCTTTTTCAAGTTACCCCCGAACCTCCGACCGTTGCGGTAAGTATCAACAAAGAGAATCTCACCCACCAATTTATTGAGAAAAGCCGCATTTTCAGTGCCTCTGTTCTGTGCGAGGATGCATCCTTAAACTTTATTGGTCACTTTGGTTTCAAGTCAGGTAGAGACATAGATAAATTCGCCCAGGTACATTATAACATCGGTAAAACTGGAGCTCCCATAGTTCTGGACCACACTGTAGCCTATCTGGAGGCTCGAGTGATTAAAGAAATAGATGCGGGGACCCACACTATCTTTATAGGAAAAGTAGTAGAGGCAGAAAACCTCAGAGAAGGAGTCTGTATGACCTATGCTTACTATTATCGGGTAAAGGGAGGGAAGACTCCTAAGACTGCCGCAACTTACCTAAAAGAACCACTCAAAAAAGGAGCTGCTGATATGACCAAGTATAGATGCACAGTTTGTGGATATGTTTACCATCCAGAAAAGGGAGACCCAGATAATGGGATAAAACCAGGAACACCTTTCCAAGAGTTGCCCGAGGATTGGGTATGTCCTGTCTGCGGCGCCGATAAAGAACAATTTGAAAAGGAAGCCTGAAAATGATTGATCATGAAAAAAGGACTACTCTAGGAGGTAGAGTATGAAGCCTGTAAAAATAAAACCCGGAGTCTACTGGGTTGGCGGTATAGACTGGGACCTGCGCAACTTTCACGGTTACATTACCCAGAGAGGCTCTACTTACAACGCTTATCTCATTGTCGATGAGAAAACTGTTCTGGTGGATACCGTTAAACAAGGCCTTTTTGAGGAGATGCTCTCTCGAATTAAAGAGATTATTGATCCATCTCGTATTGACTATGTGGTGTCTAACCATGTGGAGATGGATCATTCTGGCAGCATCCCCAGAATTTTAAGAATTGCTCCCAAAGCTAAGGTAATTACCTCTCCTCAGGGTGAAAAGGGCTTGCGCGGGTACTTCAAAAGAGACTGGGATTTTCTGGTGATGAAATCCGGGGACACCATCAATATTGGTAAGCGCTCCTTACAGTTTTTCCTGACTCCTATGGTGCATTGGCCTGATAATATGGGTACTTATATTCCGGAAGAGAAACTGCTTTTATCCAGTGATGCCTTTGGCCAGCATCTTGCCAGTGCCAAGCGCTTTGATGATGAAGTGGGCTGGGACATTGTTTACGAGGAAGCTGCCAAATACTACGCCAATATTGTTCTTCCCTATGGCGAGCAGGTTAAAAAGGCATTGGCTGCCCTTTCTGGATTGGATATAGAAATGATCGCTCCCAGTCACGGGATAATATGGAGAACTTATCTACCAAAGATTTTAAAATCTTACCAAAAATGGGCCAATAATGAAACCGAAAAAAGAGCTCTCATTGTTTATGATACCATGTGGAACTCAACCAGAAAGATTGCCTGCAGTTTACAAGAAGGACTGGAAAGGGAAGGCATCCCCGTGACTATGAGAGCACTGAAAACCAATCATATCTCGGATATCCTCACCGATGTTCTTTTTTGCAAAGCTATTTTAGTGGGCTCTCCCACCCTTAACCAGGGGATGCTTCCCACAGTGGGAGCTTTACTTACCTATTTAAAGGGACTGCGTCCCAAAAAGAGAATAGGTTTTGCCTTCGGATCCTATGGTTGGGGAGGACAGGCAATAAAGGAAATAGAAACTGTTATGAAAAACCTTGGCTGGGAAATGCCTCTGCCCAGTATAAACATTCAATATCTACCCGATGAGGAGGAGTTAGATAAAGTAAAAAAGATGGGCCAAAAACTGGGGACAATTATTAAGCAAAGTCTCAATGTACCAACGCCGCTATAATTCGGCCGAGCAAGAACCCAATCCCACAGGAGGCCCCACCGAAGATGAGGGTTTCGATGCCGCTTCGGAGCCAATGGACCTTGGTAAATCTGGTTTTCCAGACTCCGAGAATAAAGAGGAGGACTACTACCACTATGGCAGCGATGAGGAGGGCTTTGGAAACTGAATACACAAAAAAGAAAGGAGTTATTACCGGGATGGCCCCGATCAAGAAAGAAACCGCAGATATTAATCCGATGCTGGCTGGATTATCCATGGTACCGGGTACCAGGCCAATCTCTTCTTGGATCATAAATTTGAGCCAAAGATTTTTATTAGAAGTAATCCTTTTTACAGCTACTTCCAAATCATCTTCTTGAAAACCAAATTCACGAAATATATCTCTGATTTCTTCGGTTTCTTTTTGAGGCATTTCTTCTATTTCTTGTCTTTCTCTTTCAATTTGGTTCTCGAAAAAATCTCTCTGAGCCTTGGTTGAAATATAGGCCCCGAAGAAAATGGCAATCGTTCCCGAAGCTACGTGAGCTATCCCCGCCATAAGGATGCTTCTGGTTACAATTAGGGAAACCGAGACTCCTGCTAGAAAAGCAATGGTAGTTATCAAACCCGTATCTATAGCATAAACGATATCTCTGATCGTCCTGCCCCTAGAGGTGTGCCAGTCTTCTCCATGCCAATTCTTTAGGCGAAACTCTAGGGGACTTTCTAGCTTGTTTCTCTTCATAAAACCTCCTCCTTGAAATCTCAAAGAGTAGCTGTCTATGAGGATCTCAAATGTTGCCAGGACACAGATTTTATTTTTTCTGCGCCACTTTTTTTGGCATCCTTTATTAGCTGCAATACCTTTGGTGTAAGTATTCAGTGAACCCCGTCATTTTTGGTAGTCGCAGGCTTTAGCCTGCGCACCCTAAAGGGTGCGGCTACCCTGAAAATTCAATGTGACACGGCGTTTACTGAGCATTTACCCTTTGGTTATAGTCTTTGTGGGTTCTCGAAAATTCCTAATCTGCAGCTAATCGCTGGCCAGCCTCGAATGCTTCTTTAAGAGCGCTGGGGTGTTTCTTGATGGCTCCT
>JBHIAL010000183.1:0-3410 GCA_046758525.1 bacterium | reverse complement strand
CCTCTACGGCCTGTTTGGCAAGACTTAACAATCCCATACAGCAGGGAACCTGCATAATCATTACGGTAAGGGTGTTTATCTTGGCATCTTCTAACCAGGATTTGATCTTCTCTACATAAACATCCTGACCTTCATCCAGTTTGGGACAGGCAATAGCTATTGCTTTACCTTTCAGGTAATCCTTGTGGAAATCTCCCACGGCGTAGGCTACACAGTCTGCCGTAAGGACTACATCAGCTTCCTGGTAATAAGGAGCAGCAGGTGAGACCAAGTGCAGTTGAATTGGCCATTGTTTAAGTTGGGATTGTCTTTTACCAGTCTCTTCTATCACCTTCTTATCGTTTTCTCTAAAATCGATGGTCCTTGATCCGGGACATTCAAATCCTGTCATCTTTTTACCTCCTTTTGCTTAAATGTGATTTGTTCAAGTTTAGCAATAAATTTTTCGTACTTTTCAGGGACCATTTCACCAACCTTCTTATCTGCCTGGTTGAATTTGGTGAAGAGTTCCCCAACCTGCCTTATAGATAAACTTCTATCGATCCATGGATACAATATTTCGTCTTCCTTTTTTATGTGTTCTGTGAGAAGCTCTTTATATGCATTTAGATGTTCGAAAACTACTTCTTCATCTTGTCTTTCCAGTCCCTCTATGATAGCCTTCACATGATTTCTGGCAGCCGTATGGTCCTCAAGCATGGTCTTGGTAATATCTAAATTCTCATCCACATATTTAAACAGGATATTTTCTTCTTTGGCATGATGAAATTTATCAGCATAAGATCTGATAAAATCAACACCACCCAAAAATAACTGCTTGTCGGATTCAATGTCAAGATTCTCTACCAGTTTCGGTATAAGCTCAATCCATCTTTTTATTAACATGTGCTCCTCGACCAGCTTTTTTATCGGAGGAGAGTAATTTATCTTCTCGGGGGATAGGGGCTCTTCTTTCCTTTCAAGAACTGGTATTTTTACATCTCTATCTGGATAAATTGCCTTCTCTATTCTGTACATCAGCTCCTGTTTCACGTCTTCAGGAAGATTGTGAATTGCCACAATATCCTTCAAAAGACAGGAGCCTACGCTGCAAGGGACACATCCAATACTGTATTCATTAAGAATCTCTGCCACTTCAGGAAATTCTGTGATGATTTCTTTCACTCCTTTATTTAGATGTTCTTTCATTGGCGGTCTCTTTTTTTATGATCTTTTGGAATCCTCATTGTTGGCACCGGTTTTCCTTTTCTTCTTAATTTTCCAATTCCACCCTCCTTTTATTGCTCCGATGATGGTTCCTGATCACCTCATCTAAGTTCACATTTTTGGTGTTATACTGGCCCCTGAGCATTTTTTCAAATTGGGGACGGGTGATTCGCTCGTATTCTTCTGCGTAGCTATCCAGAAACTTTACTATATCTGAGCGAGTGATTATATCCCCTTCTCCTTTCCTAGCTTGCGCACCAAACTTACTTACCAGATCTCGAAGCATCTGGGGATGGTCAATGATCATACAGGGAGCCAGATCATTGTCGAACTCTAACTGCCTTCTTCTTATTTCTTTAAAGAAAGGTGACTGAATGATTTTTCTTAAGACATTGACTCCTCGGTTTTCTTTTTTCTCATATTGGGAGATGATGTTGGTAACATGAAATTGAGCGAACACACAGGGTTCCACTGCCCCATCATAGTTGATGTGGAAGTATTTTCTTCCTCCCGAGATACAACTTCCCACCCAGGGTCCATCATCCCAGAAATCCCCCATAAATATAGGATACCTACCTCTTAGAGACCACACCCTCTTTCTAAACTTCTCTCTTTCGCCCGGAGCAGCCATGAGGCTAACATCAGGATCTTTTCCGGTAGGAATGTACTGGAAGTACCATCCAAAGGAAACTCCTCTTTCGACCATGTCTTGGATGAATTTCTTTCCCGAAACAACCTGCCAGTTCTGGTGAGTAACCGTGACTGAGAATCCCTGCAGGACACCATGGTCAGACAAATTTTTCCTGGCTTGAAGTACTGCCTCGTATACTCCCTCCCCCCTCCTTTCGTCCGTTTCTTTCTGAAAACCTTCCTGACTCACCGCCGGAGCCACATTGCCCATTTTACCCAGTACTTCTCCTACATTCCTCACTCCTAGAACACTCCGGACGACCCTTCTGCCTTCCTCTATCCTTTTCCGACCAGCAGGAGAAAGAGAGATCTCATGGGCCCCTTTTTCTCCTACTAAAGCTGTTCCATTGGTATAAACCAGATAAAAGAGATCATCATGTTCTCGGAACAGGTTCAAAATTGTCTTATTGGCTTTTCTGTCCTTATAATAAAAGGGTTCTCCTCCACTAATGGTGATGAATCTTATCCCCAGGTCCTTAGCCTCGTTTAGTATTCGATCCAATATGGGATAGGGAATCTGGGGACCTCCTCCTGCGTTGGCATAACAACCAACGCATTTGAGATTACAGGTTCTTAAAGGACTTATGACAAAAAACCAGGGAGCTTTGAATCCTTCCTTGTCGAGCCGATCCCGTTTATCATCCATAATCCACTTACAGAAAAAGATTTCCGCCAATTTGTCCCTTGAACTCTTGGAAAGACGCTGCTGAACAAGAAGTTGAATAAGTAGCGCGTAAGGATTGCTTAGTTTATCCAGCAGGAGGCTGGCCTGGAGCCTCTCCAGCTCCTCCGGGGAAAATTTCCTCCTGATGAGGGTGGCCAGGTGTTCACCCTGGAGCGATTTTCTTACCACCTCCACGGCACTTCTACTTTCTGATGCCCCCGCATTGATTGAAAGACCTTCTAGAATTTGATCAAATTTTTCGAAGAATTCCTCTTTGCTTTTAGTGTTAGCCAACAATTTAAGGTAACGTCGGATGAGTATGGACAACATTTTTTGCTGGATACTGCGGGGCAGAAAATCCCTAAATAATCCACTCATTGCCATTAATTTGCTGCTGGCCATTTTCTCCTCCCTCAATTAGATTCTTAGTGGTAGTCCTGCCTAAAGTTTCGAAAAACATTTCCTGTATTTTCCGCCAGAATTCGGAGGCTGCGCATTCGCTTAATAAGACCATTATAGTCTTATTATAAATCAAAAAATATTTTTGTCAAGTTCTTGCACTCCAATTTCCCAAAATTTCAAAGCTGCTTTTCTGTGCGCTTTTCGGATGCCACCGGCAAGGAAAAAAATAATTTCCAAAAAATGAAAAAGCATAAGTTAATAGGAGTGAGAAGGTGGCCTCTGCGTCGGGGTTTGTCCCTACCCCCTGGTTAAAACTTGTCAAAGCGGATATCCTGTTCCTTTACTCCCAAGTTGGTGAGAATTTCAATCGCTAAATACATCATGAGTTGAGGTCCACAGAGGTATGCCTCCATATTATCCGCTCCATCCCTGGTAAGGTATCTTTTCA
>JBHIAL010000182.1:0-3424 GCA_046758525.1 bacterium | reverse complement strand
CGAGCCTGCTCCCCTCTTTTTTCTGATATTTGGTCTACCGAGGTTTACTTGATAACAATTAAGAGAGATTATTGAAATTCCGATACCATAAGTTTTCATATAAATCACACCCCTGGGTGTCTATACCTAGAATAGCGGGGAACTCCTCAACGTAGGTCCACAAGACGCCAGGGGTCTTCCCGGCCTAGCCGGTTCCATCTTCATCTTTTTGGGATTTTTCCTGAGAGAATATCCGATCAAAAAAATCTCTTATGCGGCGGCCCGCGTCAAAAATCCCGCCCAAAAAGACTCCCATCACCACCAGAAAAATAATTAACACCAGAGGCCAGGCAAAAATCAAAAGTAGAGCTATTAAAAAGCCCCCAAATCCTCCAATGATTTTACCCAGGTTCCTTTTTAAAGAAGTCCACATACTAGCTACCTTTTCAGTTCTTTCCCTTTCTCAAAAAAGTGGGAATATCCAATTCATCACTCGCATAAACCCCAAGCTCTAGCTGTTTTGAGGTGGATGGTGGTTCCTTACCCTCTTCAGGGATTTCGCCTCCGGCGGAGATAAGAGCAACCACGACCTCATCAGAAACAGCTTCGTCAATACTGGCACCAAAGACAAATTCAGCCTGGGATGAGCTATTTTCCTTGACTATAAGGGCAGCGGCTTCCACCTGGGATAAACTCAGGTCCTTTCCCCCCCTTATATTAAAAAGTACAGCTTTTGCCTTCTTTAAAGAAATCTTTCCTAACAAGGGAAAAGAAATAGCCTGCTTAGCCGCCTCTTGAGCTGCATCTTTACCGGATGCTTTGCCCATAGCTATCTGGATTCGACCTTTGCTCTGAAGAAGCGCCCTGATATCGGCAAAATCTAGACTTATTAAACCAGGATGTAAAAGTAGATTTCCCAGGGCCTGAATAACCTGATCCAAGATTCCGTCTATTTTGCTAAATCCTTCCTTCAAGGAGGAATCTTCTTGAGCGTTTTTTAGTAAGACATCGTTAGGAACAACCATCAAGGCATCCAGAGTCTTTTCCAGTTCTTGAAGACCTCTCTTTCCCATGGCCACTCTTTTTTCTCCCTCAAAATAAAAGGGAAGAACCACAAATCCTATGGTAAGACTGCCCAGCTCTTTAGCCAATTGAGCTATGATGGGAGAAGCCCCGGTACCGGTACCTTTACCCAAACCTGAAACCAGAAAGACGAGATCCGTCTGATACAAAATCTCCTTAACCCTGTCCTTTTCTTCCAGAGCAATCTGCCTACCCATCTCGGGATCACCGCCTGTCCCCCATCCTCTGGTCACACTACCTCCCAACTGCAGCTTCTTTTCTACTCCACATCTTTCCAGGGAACCTCTATCGGTATTTAGGACAGCGAACTCTACCTTTGGCAGGGAACTACGGTTCAGCCGTGAAAGTATGCTGCATCCGGCTCCCCCGATCCCTAAAACCTTTATCCGCACCCCGGCCGATTTTGTGGTGGAGACCGATTTAGTTACCGACTTGGAAACACCGGAATCAAATTCAATCATCTAAAAATCCTGTGATCATATTTCAGTGGCCTGGGGCCTGATTTTTCAGAATTGACTCAAGAATCGTAGGTCATTCTGAAAGAAAAGTCGAATATCATCGATCCCGTATTTTAACATACAGATCCGCTCTACCCCCATTCCGAAGGCAAAGCCCTGATACTTCTCGGGATCGTAATTAACTTTCCTGAAAACCTCCGGGTCCACCATCCCTGCCCCCAGGATTTCCAGCCATCCTTTTCCAGAACAGACCCGACAGCCCCTGCCTTTGCACATGATACAGCTAATGTCCACTTCCGCACTGGGTTCAGTAAAGGGGAAGAAACTAGGACGAAAACGAAGACGAGTTTTTTTATCGAACATCTGATGGACAAAATAGGTAAGACAACCCTTAAGGTCAGAGAAGGTTATTCTCTTATCAACAGCTAGTCCCTCCACCTGATGAAACATGGGGAAATGAGATGCATCTACCGCATCCCGCCGGTAACACCTGCCTGGAGCAATTATGCGTATAGGAGGAGATTTTTTCTCCATTACCCTGATTTGAACCGGGGAGGTCTGAGTTCTGAGAAGATGGGTATCGTCGAGGTAAAAAGAATCCTGCTCATCGCGGGCGGGATGATAGCGGGGCATATTTAAGGCCTCGAAGTTGTAATACTCGGTCTCCACTTCCGGACCTCTTACTACCTGAAAACCCAGGCCAATGAAGATTCTTTTGATCTCCTCCAGGGTCTGAGTAATGGGGTGAAGCCTGCCCAGGGGCGGTTTTTTCCCTGGGAGGGTTATGTCAACCCATTCTTCTTTCTCCTCGCGAGATATCTCTTTTTCTCTCTTCTTTAACTCTTCCTGAATTATCCGCTTTATCTGGTTTACCAACTCCCCTGCCCGGGGTCTATCCCGGGGAGAAAGGTCCTTTATGCTCCGCAAAATTTGAGTAATTTTACCCTGGCGTCTTCCTAAAAACTCAACCCGTACGGCCTCAAGCTCCTTCTCATCTTTAACTTCGTCTATTTTCCCCTTAGCTTCCACCCTTAATCTTTCCAGCTTCTGCCTCATTTAGCCTTTTCCCCTCGATAGATCAGTCTATTGATGGCATTGATGTAAGCCTTGGCACTGGCTTCGATAATATCAGTACTTACACCTCTTCCAGTAACAAGGTTTCCTTTCTCCTCAATCTTCACCATCACCTCACCCAGAGCATCTTTTCCCCCCGTAACGGCGCGAAGTGAATAGTCGGCTAAAGTTAGTTTTAGTCCAGTAATTCTATCTATGGCTTTATAGGCAGCATCAATAGGTCCATCCCCGCAGGCTGCTTCCTGAAATACTTTCTCATTTTTCTTTACTCTCACCGTGGCGGTAGGAAGAACCTGATTGCCGGTGACTGCGTGAATGTAGTCGAGGGAATAGACTTCCGGAATCTGAAGTGTCTTTTCCTCCACAATAAAGACAAGATCCTCATCAAAGACTTCCTTTTTCTTGTCAGCCAGTTTCTTGAAAGCTCTGAAAGCTGTTTCTAGTTCTGAATCCTTTAATTCAAATCCTAATTTTCTTAGCCTTTCTCGAAAGGCGTGCCGTCCGGAAAGCTTACCCAAGACCAATTCTCCTTCCTCAAGACCGATGGAAGAAGGAGTCATTATCTCAAAGGTAGCAGCTTCTTTAAGGACGCCATCCTGGTGAATTCCTGATTGGTGACGGAAGGCATTTTGACCCACAACGGCTTTATTCGGCTGGACAGGGATTCCGGCCAGACGAGATACCAGACGGCTAGTCCGATAGATTTCCTCAGTTTGGATACCAGTGAAAAAGCCAAAAAAATCCTCCCTGGTTTTCAAGGCCATAACTACTTCCTCTAAGGGAGTATTACCGGCTCTCTCACCAATTCCATTTATGGAACACTCTATCTG
>JBHIAL010000181.1:0-3439 GCA_046758525.1 bacterium | reverse complement strand
TTTAAAGCCCCCATAGTTAGACCCTTCACTAAATGCTTCTGGGCCAAAATTGTAAATACTATTACCGGAACCAGAGCAAGTGCTCCACCTGCAGTCATATAACCCCAATTAATACCGGTTTCCTTCATATAACCAGTGATACCCACCGGTAAAGTTACCGCTTTGCTCCCGGTGAGAATTAAGGCAAATAAAAACTCATTCCAGGAAAAAATAAAAGTAAGTATTCCTGTTGCTGCTAATCCTGGAGCCACCAGAGGTAGGGCTATGCTCCGAAAAGAACGAAAGATGGAGCATCCATCTACCAGAGCACTCTCTTCAATTTCCCGAGGAATCTCCCGAAAAAAACTTCTCATCATCCAGACTGCAAAAGGTAGATTAAAGGTGAGGTAAGTTATCACTAAACTCCAGGGAGTATCCAGCAAGCGCAGGTTTCTCATAATAATATAAATAGGAATAATGGCAGCTACGGGAGGCATCATTCTTACGGAAAGTATCCAGAAAGCAATATCATCGGCTCCCTTAAATCTAAATCGGGCTAAACTGTAGGCAGCGAAGGAACCCAGAACAAGAACCACTCCGGTGTTTAGGCAAGCAACTATGAGGCTGTTTAGTAGATACCTGGTAAAAGGAGAGAACTCAAATATCTCCGTATAATTTTCCAGCGTGGGCTTAAAGATCCACTTGGGAGGAAAACTAAGAGCATCTAATTCAGTTTTAATAGAGGTTAAGAATAAAACCACAGGAGGAAAAAGAATTACACCAAAGACAACTGCTGCTATTAGCAGAAAAATCATCTTTTTTACTTTTGCTCTAACAACTTCATTCATTATGCTCTCTCCATATATATTCCCCCGGAGTGGAGTATTCTGATTGAAATTATGGAGATTATGGTCACAACTACCAGCAATAGCCACGACAAAGCTGAGGCATATCCCAGGTGAAAGAATTTGAAACCATAGCGATAGGTATAGTAATTCAATATTTCAGTGCTCATACCCGGCCCTCCCTGGGTAAGAACAAAGATCAAATCGAAAGTCTTAAAAGAATCCATCAGTCTAATAAGAAGTGCCACCAGCATGACCGGACTTAAAAGAGGTAACGTAATATAACGAAATGTCTGCCAGGGTGATGCTCCGTCAACAAGACTGGCCTCAAAGGGTTCCTGGGGTAAAGATTGAAGTCCGGCCAGCAGTATCAAGGCCATAAAAGGGGTCCACTCCCAGATATCAGCCATCATTACTGAGGGAAGAGCTGTCCCTGGCATGCCGGTCCAGTTAACAGGGGGGAAACGCAACAAGGTGAGAAAATAATTGAGCATACCTAAATCCGGGTTGTACATCAGTCTCCATATCATTCCAACTACGACCGGAGTCATAGTAGTAGGGATAATTAAGGCGGTTCGCAAAAATCCAATAATTTTTTCGGTAATCCGATGCAGTATAAGCGCAACTACAAGACCCAAACCAAACTGTAAAGGAACAGTACCAGCTAAATAGAGAAGGGTAACCTTAAAGGAAGAACGAAAGTAGGAGTCCTGAAAAAGAATTGTCCGGTAGTTGCCAATCCCGGTCCAGCTCCATCCCCGAGCTCTGATAATATTCCAATCATGAAAACTGAGACTGAGAGAAAAAACAAGAGGAAATATAACTATACTGATAAGGACTGCAACTGTAGGAGCAAGAAAAAAAAGCCACATATACTTACGTTTTAACAAACAAAAAAAAAGCCACACTCTCTGGCCCCGTTCCACTTATTTTTCCCTTTTCGGGGGGCTAAGCAATCTGCTCAGCCCCCCGGTTTAAACTACTTCAAATACCCCCACTTTTTGAGAATAAACTCAAATTTCTTGTTCGCCTCATCTAGCGCTTTTTTAGCGCTCTTAGCTCCAGTCATAGCCTCAGATAGAGCCACCTCTAAAGCATCTGCAAGTTCCGAATAAGCAGCAATCCGAGGACGACCTTTCGCTATTGGAAGAGAGGCTAACATCCCAGTATACTCAAGGTACTTTGCCTGCATTTCAGGGTCTTCCAGCCCGGAGAAGCGTGAACCGGGTTGGCTATAGGCCAATCGTGGATCTAACTCCGGCGAAGAGGCCCAAACCATGAACTCCCAGGCAGCTTCCTTGTTTTTGGCATCTTTAGGAATCTCCAAACTCCAACCCCCAAAGGTAGGAGTTCTTTTGATGCTCCCGTCGGGTTGTAGTTTTCCAGGAACCAAGGTGAAATTGAATTTACCAACGATTTTGGATTTGGCAGGATCATAGAAAGTAGGAGCAGCATTCTGCCACTGAATAGTCATAGCTGCCTTCCCCTGGGCAAAGGCGCGAGCGTTTTCATCCCAATCATAAGTCAACACTCCGGCAGGGGCAAAAGGAATAAGAGATTTGAAGTACTCTAGCGCATCCACTGCAGCCGGGCTGTTTATGGTGGGGCGGTAGTTTTCATCATACCACTCTCCGCCAAAGGACCAGAGCATATTGTCATAGGTGCACTGAAGTTGAACCCCTCTTCTGCCCATAAAGGTAATACCGGAAACTCCTGGTTCCTTCAAATTAAGTCTTTCAGCAGTCTCCCTTAACTCTTTCCAGGTCTGAGGAATTTCTATCCCATACTTATCAAAAATGTCAGTTCGATAGTGCAGTCCAAATACCGCTTGAATACAAGGTAATCCATAGATTCTATCTTCCCACATTCCCTGTTCTGATACGACCGCGGGGATAAAATCATCTAGAGCCAGGGTATTATGATCTGTTCGCAGAATAAATTCCTCCAGCGGAATTGTCCATCCCTCACCTGCATACTGACCAACCCATACACAATCAACGTGAACTATATCGTAGGCTCCGGTCCCCTGAGTAAGAGCTACCATCTGCTTTTCCTGTAGAGTGGGGTAAGCGAGAATATCAAAGACAACCTTTATCCCAGTCAGCTTCTCGAATTCAGGAGATAGCTTCTTTATTGCGTCAGCGCGAGGCTCTGCAACCATAGCCACATGAATAGTCTTACCGGCCCACGGCTTCTGGGTGTAAGTTCCGAACTTGAAACCCTTGGGAACATTCACTTCCACCGCAAAGGCACTGGAAACAATCCCCATCATAATCACCAATCCAGCTAAGGCTCCCATTAACCCCTTCGAGCATTTTTTACCTACCATTCTTTTACCTCCTAATCATCAATCTTGCTTTAGTCGATCTGTGTCTTCATCGACCTGCTTAATTTTTCTGGGAAAGCTTCTAAAAAGACATCACATTATTTAACGCTTTTCTTTTTGAAAGCTTTCTTTCCCCCAGCTCAGGCCTACTTACTTTATCACCTCCCTCCCGGCCTTATTTTTAGCTTCTCGTCTAAGAAAAAGACCTAGCTTCGTTACCAGCCTCAGGTTACCTAGGTTCTTCTTTATATAACGAGTGTTTCTCTTCTATATTATAGAATCTAATTCT
>JBHIAL010000180.1:0-3489 GCA_046758525.1 bacterium | reverse complement strand
TTTGGATTGTTTCTGCTCGTCTTCTCGTCTCGGGAAAGACGTGAAACTCCTCGCTCCGCTCCTCAGACAACACGTCTTTCTTCTTCCTCAACTCGAAGACTCGTTAAGGTGGCTGATATAAGGCTCCTCCGAGGAAAGTCCCTCGATACATGTATAAATCTCTCCTAGTACTATCAAGAGATCAAACTTGGTAGTTTAGCTTGCTTTGGGAAAATTTAAGCTTAGGAGTGAAAGGAGAAAAGTGGTTTGAGGGCGATTTTAAAAAAGAAGAAGGCAGTAGGTTTTGATCTTGAGGAGATGCCTGTACCTGAGCCCAAGCCTAAGGAGGTTCTGGTTAAAGTGAAAGCCGCTGCCATATGTGGATCGGATTTAAAAATTTATAAGTGGATACCCTGGTGTGAAAGTGTGGTTAAGTCTTTGCCCTTTATTCCAGGGCATGAATGTGCCGGTGAGGTGACGGAGGTTGGAAAGGAGGTTAAAAAGATAAAAGTAGGGGATAAAGTAGCTGCGGAAACCCATATTTCCTGTGGAAAATGCTGGCAATGCCAGCATAACCGTCCTCACACCTGCCAGAATATGGAACTTTTTGGGCACACTGTAAACGGATGTTTTGGTGAATACTGTATAATACCTGAAGTCTCCACCAGAAAGCTGCCTGAGGGTCTTCCCTTTGAGAAGGGATGTCTTCTTGAACCAATGGGGATCCCCTTGAGGGCTGTATATGAAGGAGAAGTGGAGGGGGATTCTATAGTGGTTATAGGATGTGGGCCTATCGGGCAATTTGCGGTAGGAATTTCGAGGATAAAAGGAGCCGAAAAAATTATCGCCACCGACATTAACGAGAAAAAGCTAAACATAGCCAGGAGAATGGGAGCAACTCATCTGGTTAATCCTCAAAAAGAATCCCTCATAGATAGAGTCTTATCTCTGACCAACGGAAATGGAGCAGCAGTGATAATCGAGGCTTCGGGTGATGTTGAAGCCTTAGAGAAAGCATTTAATTACTTAAGGATTGGGGGGAAGTTATTTATGATAGGTCATCCTGAGGGGCTTTTAACGATTGATGGATCTCCTCAGATTATTCTTAAGGAAGCCAGGGTCATGGGACTGTTTGGAAGGGAAATATGGAGAACCTGGGAGATGGCCGAGGCTCTTCTTTCTTTGCGAAAACTTAATATAGATCCTATAATTACTCATAAGTTTTCCTTAGAAGATTTCGAGAAGGCCTTCGCTATAGCAATTTTGGGCCAAGGATGCAAAATACTTCTCATTCCTTGATAGCTTTAAAGGAGTAAGTCAATGGCTGTTCTTGTCACTGGAGGTTACGGACAATTAGGGTCCTGGCTTACCTACCAATTTGCCGGGGAGGGAAAAGAGGTTATAGTTCTCGATGTGGTAGATAAGGACCTTGATTATCTCAGAGAGGTAAAAGATCAGATCAGATTTATTCGGGTAAATGTGCTCGATTTCGCAAAACTTACGGAAGTATTTATCCGATACAGGGATAAAATTGAGGGGATTATACATACAGTAGCTATAACGGCCGATCCCTCTCTTGAGGGAAACCCTCACCAGGGTCTTATGATAAATCTGACCGGGACAGTCAATATGCTGGAGCTGGCCAGGCTCTTTAAAATTAAGAAATTTCTGTTTGTCAGCTCGGGAGCAGTGTACGGAGAGGTAAAGGACAGCCCTTCTGAACTTACTCATTCTCTTCATCCCAGCGATCTATACGGCGCCAGCAAGGTGGCCGGGGAGCTCATTGGTCAGCAATATGAGAATCACTATGGTCTTGATTTTCGGAGTGCTCGTCTTTACTTTTTCTTTGGTCCGGGAAGGCTTCCTTCCCAGCAAACTGAGCTGTTTAAAAACCTTTTGGGACCTCTTGAGGGTCTTCCTGATTTAAAACTGGAGAAGGGTGCCCATCAGAAACTGGGGTTTACTTACGTTAAAGATGTCGCCTATGGAACTTATCTTCTCTACCAGGCTGAAAATCTCAAGCACAAATCGGTAAATATCTCATCTGAGCAACCGATTTCTTTCCTTCAGATGGTAGGCTTAGCTCAAAAGTATAGTGATAAACCCACTCAGGTGGACATAGGTCCGGGCAAACTCCTTCCTCGAGGAGAGACTTTGGATATCTCTCTTGCCAAAGAGGAACTTGGATTTCACCCCCGGTATACTGTAGAGGAAGGCATGAAAGAATATGCCCGGTGGGTAAAGAAAAATAAAGTGTAGTTGATGAAATTTATTCTGGAGGTTGAGAGCCCTGAGATTTTATCTGGGCGGCTTTTTCATGTTCCTCTGCTGCCTGTAAATACATCCCTTTCTCGAAATACAAGTCCCCTAGCACCTCATGGGCCTGAGCATCCTGCGGGTTAATCTGTATTACCTTCCTTAGATTTTGTTCAGCAAGATCATACTTTTTCTGTTCAAAATAGATAAGGCCTAAGTTGAAATAGGCATCTACATTGTCGGGATAATGCTGGGTCTCCTTCTCATAATACTCAATGGCTTGCTCGTATTTACCTTGCTTATAGTAAATGCTACCTAGACGAAAGTAGGTGTCCTGAAAAACAGGTTCCAGTTTTAAGACCTCCTCCAACTGCTCAATTGCTTTGGCGTACTTTTGTAGCTGAACGTAGGTCTGGGCCAAGTTGTAATGGAAGGCAGGCTCATCCGGTTTTATTCGCACTGCTTTTTCCAGCTCGGCTTCTGCTTTAGGATACTCCCTCTGTTCCATATAAATGTTAGCCAGATAGGCATGGGCATAACTATTTTTAGGTTCCAGCTCTATCACTATCTCAAGCTCCTCTTCTGCTTTCTCATAGCTTTTCTGTTCCAGATGGACCCTTCCTAGATAAAGATGAGAATCTACATCTTTGGGATCCCGGGTAACCGCTTTCTGAAGTGCTTCTAAAGCCTTGTCCCAACGATGGAGTTTAAAATAGCTCATTCCTAAACTCGTATACCCTCTCTTTAAATCAGGGTTAAGATGGGTAGCTTTTTCAAAGTTCTCTGATGCTTTTTTGTATTTTCCCTGCCAGTAAAGGATTTGGCCTAAATTGTACCGGGCCCGAGCATCGGAAGGATTAATGGCTATTTCTTTCTCGTATTCAGTTATAGCTTTTTCAGGCAGTTGTTGATAGGAAAATAGGTTTCCCAGTAGCAAGTGAATCCCGGGATGGGCTGGTTTGAGTTTTAGACAGACCATAAGCTCCTGTGTAGCTTTATCGTATTCCTTGAGTTCTAGCAGGGTGAGAGCTAAATTGTAGTGGGCTTCAAAGTTGCCCGGCTCCAGTTTAACAGCCTGCTCGAAGGCCTGTTTAGCTTTGGTGTACTCCTTCAGGTGATAATAATCCAGTCCAAGCTTAATGTAGGGGGCCGGATTTTGTTCCAAATATCCCCGTCCTGATGAAAATAAGATTATCCCCAGGCCTATCAGAAATGAAAATCCTACTATTTTCTTCAATTTCCATCCTCCTTAGT
>JBHIAL010000179.1:0-3492 GCA_046758525.1 bacterium | reverse complement strand
TGTGAAGTCAATGGGCCAGGCGAGGCCAAAGAAGCTGACGTTGGAATAGCTTGCCACAAAAGAGGAGGGACAATCTTTAAAAAGGGAAAACCGCTGAGAAAGGTTAAGGAAAAAGATATAGTGAGAGTTTTGCTAGAAGAAGTCGAGAAAATGAGCCAGGGGGCTGATTAATTGGGGTGAAGATGACCAAGTTTATCTTTGTTACGGGAGGAGTTCTTTCTTCCCTCGGTAAGGGAATAGCCTCAGCTTCCATTGGGGCTCTTCTTAAATCACGGGGCCTGAAGGTAAGTATGCTTAAGTTGGATCCCTATATCAATGTAGATCCGGGAACAATGAATCCTTATCAACACGGAGAGGTGTTTGTCACCAGGGACGGAGCCGAGACAGATCTTGATTTGGGTCATTATGAGCGTTTTGTGGATATTGATTTATCATCTCATAACAATGTAACTACAGGTCAGATTTATAGTGCCGTAATCGAGAAGGAAAGACGGGGTGAATATCTGGGAAGGACCATCCAGGTGGTTCCTCATATCACCGAGGAGATACAGGAAAGGGTAAAAAAGGTGGCAGAAAAAGATAAGGCTGAAGTAGTCATCACTGAAGTAGGAGGAACAGTGGGAGATATCGAATCCCTTCCCTTCCTGGAAGCAATAAGACAGTTTCGCCTCAAGATGGGTAGGGAAAATACCTTATTTATTCACCTAACTCTTCTTCCTTACGTTGCTTCTTCGGCTGAACTTAAAACCAAACCAACTCAGCACAGCGTGGGTAGACTCCGGGAGATAGGAATTCAGCCAGATTTAATTCTCTGTAGAACCCAGATTCCCTTAACCTCTGAGGCAAGGGGGAAGATCTCTCTTTTCTGTAATGTAGAGCGAAAAGATGTTATCCAGGCCATTGATGTAGATAATATCTACGAGGTTCCTCTTCGCTTCGACACTGAAGGATTGACCGACAACATTCTGCAAAAATTGGGTCTTTCCCTCCCTAAAAGGAACCTGGGTAGGTGGCGAAAATGGGTGGAAAAAGTTAACAATCCCCACCAAGAAATAAGGATTGGAGTAGTAGGTAAGTATGTAAAAATGAAAGATGCCTATAAAAGTATAAATGAGGCTTTTACTCATACTGGGGCTGCCAATGGGGTAAGGGTTAAGGTGTTGTGGCTAGAAGCGGAGGAGATCGAGGAGGATCCCCCGAAATGCCTTTCCTCGGCAAAAGGGATTCTGGTTCCCGGTGGATTTGGTTCCCGAGGGATGGAAGGAAAGATAAGGGCCATCCAGTATGCTCGAGAAGAGAAAATTCCCTTTCTCGGAATTTGTCTGGGAATGCAATGTGCCACCATTGAGTTTGCTCGAAATGTGGCCGGGTTGAAGGATGCTAACTCAACAGAGTTTGACCCCGATACCCCTCACGCTGTAATAGACCTTTTACCAGAACAAAGAAATATAAGGGATAAGGGTGGTACCATGAGATTGGGTGCTTACCCCTGCCGCTTGGACCCAGATAGTTTCAGTTCTCAGGCTTACGGAAGGACCTTAGTTTACGAGCGTCACCGTCATCGGTATGAGTTTAACAATGAGTATCGTCGGCTTTTTGACCGGCTAGGATTAAGGGTAGCAGGAGTCTTTCCCCAGAAGGACCTGGTAGAAATCATTGAAATTTTTGATCATCATCCCTGGTTCGTAGCGGTTCAGTTTCACCCTGAATTTCAGTCCCGCCCCCAATCTCCCCATCCCTTGTTCAGAGACTTTGTCAAGGCGGCCATGAAATGAAGATTATTTTTCTTTTCCTTAGCGTAGCTTTAGTTAATAACTTCGTTTTAAGATACTTTTTAGGCATCTGTCCTTTTTTGGGAGTAACGGGAAGAATAGAATCTGCCGTGGCTATGGGCTTTGCAGCGACCTTTGTTATGACCCTGACCGCTATTCTTATCTGGCCGGTGAACCACTTTATTTTAGTTCAATTCCATCTTCCTTTCTTAGAGTATGTTGTGATTATTCTGATTATTGCCTCACTGGTGCAGCTAATAGAGATGTTTATTCGTAAAGTAAGCCCGGGTCTTTACCGGGCTTTAGGGATATACTTACCCCTTATTACTACCAATTGTGCGATATTCTTTATGGCTCTTTTTATTCCCTTAAGAAATTATGGCTTTATCGAGAGTATCGTTTTTGGCTTTGGGGCCGGGTTAGGATTCACTCTGGTTATGTGGATGATGGCCGGAATTAGAGAACAGTTGGACTTTGCTGACGTTCCTGAACCCCTTCAAGGGGCTGCCATTACCTTGATTACGGCTGGCCTACTGGCTCTGGCTTTTATGGGGTTCACCGGCCTCATCGGCAGCTAGCTAAAATAAGGAAAAATGAATTTAATCTTGATTTCTACTTTAAGTATGGGAGGACTGGCCGCTGCCTTTGCTCTATTTTTGTCTATAGCTAACAGAAAATTAAAAGTGGAAGAAGACCCCCGAGTGGAGCAAATTCTAGGGTACCTGCCCGGTGTTAACTGCGGAGCATGTGGATATGCTAGTTGTCGCAGTCTGGCAGAAGCGACCGTTAAGGAAGAGGCTTTAGCTAGCGCCTGTATTGTAAGTGGAAATGATACAGTTCAGAAAATAGCTGCTTTAATGGGAGTACAGGCAGGGTCTACTCAGAGTAAGGTGGTTTTCCTTCACTGTGGAGCTTTACAGTCGCAGAGGCGGAAAAAAGCAGAATACGAAGGAGTAGAAACCTGCCAGGCAGCCGATCTACTGATGGGAGGAGATCTAGCCTGTAGTTATGGCTGCCTGGGGTATGGTGATTGCCAGGCTTCCTGCCCCTTTGATGCCATTAGCATGAATGAGGGTCTACCCCGGGTCGATGGCGCTAAATGTACTGGATGTGGAAATTGTGTCAAGGCGTGTCCCAGAAATCTATTCACTCTTGAGGTTTTGGATGAAGAGCCACAATACCGGGTTGTCTGTTCTTCTTTAGATAAAGGGAAAAAGGCCAGGAAGGTTTGTAAAAAGGCTTGTATAGCTTGCGGTATATGCGTCAAGGTTTGCCCCTTTGATGCCTGTGAGCTCCAGGATAATCTGGCCGTGATCGATCAGAGGAATTGTCAAAGGTGTGGGGTATGCGCCCAAAAATGTCCCACCGACGCAATATCCCTGAATCATCTTTGCTGATCTATGAGCCACCAGGGCTTGGTTAATAGTGGTAAAAGTTTTTTTATTTAACCTTGTGAAAATAATTACAAGCTTGCACTTCCAGCATCTATAAGGATTTTCAAGCGTATTCAAGCGTATTCAGCCCCTTGACAAGCTCGGAAGGGATGATAAAATACAAAGATTTTGCCTTAATATCCGAGGAAAGTATTACTATGGAGAAGATTTATACGCGTATCGAGGGACTTTCCCCGAAGGAGCCTTATATCAGCCACCTTAACGAGTCTTCGAGTTGAGGAAGAAGAAAGACGTGTTGTCTGAGGAGCGAAGTGACGAGTTTCACG
>JBHIAL010000178.1:0-3582 GCA_046758525.1 bacterium | reverse complement strand
CGCCTATCGAGGGACTTTCCCCGGAGGAGCCTTATATCAGCCACCTTAACGAGTCAGCTTTGCAGGTTTTGGATTTAAAAGGGGAGCAGCGAGCAAAGCGAGCGTTGAGGGGGAATGTTTTCCCCCTCGAGATTCTCATGTCTTTCCCGAGACGAGAAGACGAGCAGAAACAATCCAAAGTCGATATACAGCGACGGAGGGGAAGAGTCCCGAGATGTTT
The DNA here is from genome assembly GCA_046758525.1 of bacterium. GTDB lineage: Bacteria > Aerophobota > Aerophobia > Aerophobales > AE-B3A > AE-B3B. The sequence goes on along the minus strand of JBHIAL010000178.1, from coordinate 3,362 downwards.
CTTGCCTAGTTTTTCCATTTTCTATATCATAAAGAGAGGATAGGTAAATTGCGGATAATCACGGCAGCAGCCATTTTTTTATTTTTCCTTTCCACCCTTTGCCTTCCCGGAACCATAAAAGCAAACGAAAAGATAAGTCTCTGGGAAATAGCCCGGGAAAAATTCTATTCGGCCTGGTTGGGTGGCGCTTTCTCGAAAGAAGAAGTTCCGGGTGCCACTTTAGAGGGAAATACCGAAGAAGAAGGAATCATTAACGCCGAGCCTTCCTGGGAGCCTTACCTGAGGATCTTTGGTCGCAAAGTAATTGGGATAAAATACCGGCGCCGCCATTATCTTAAGGGAGGCGAGGCCCAGGCTGAATCAAAGAAGCCCACCACCGAAACCGAAATTGAGCAAAAACTTCAGGTTAAGGTGCGGGGAAGGGTGGGGGAAAGAATCTTTGCTAATGTGGATTATGATGATACCGCTCCCCGCACTGAGCAGCAGAAAATGTCCCTTACCTACCAGGGCAAAGAGGATGAAATCATCCAGGAGGTTGCCTTAGGGGATCTTCAATTGGGCTGGCCTGACACAGAATTCCTTGCCTATAATAAGAGCCTCTTTGGAGCTAAAGTGACCGCTAAAAAAGGCCAGTTTAACCTTATGGGGATAGGCAGCGTGAGCAAAGGAGTCTCAGAGAGTAAAACCTTCACCGGAAAGACTGCTTTTGAAAAAAAGGAAATCCCTGATACCTCTTACCTAAAGAGAAGGTATTACCTGACCTACTTTGATCCTACCCATCTTCCTCTTACTTCCCAAAGCTTGGAAGTTTACCTGGATGATCAGGATGGCACCAACAATGAAACCGCGCTGAAGCTAACGGTAACCGGGGAGGAAAGTGACTCTTATACTGGCTATTTTGATCTCCAATACCCGGGAGAAGATTATTTATGGGACTCCCGGGAGGGGATAGTAAAATTTCACCGAAGTATAGAAGAAAATTTTGTCATTGCCCTTAGCTATCGGGATAAAGATGGTATCCGATATCCAGCCTCAGGATACCGCATGATAAAGAAACAACAGGATCCCGTTTATATAGAAAAATATGAGTTAAGAAACTATTATTATCTCGGCTCCCAGAAAATTCGCCGGGAGGATTTTACTCTTCTCATCCTTGATTTGGACGGTCATGAGGTAACCTCAAATTATGAATTTGAGATAGATTATGACTTCGGGGTTTTAAAATTTACCCATCCTTGGCCGCCTTTTCCCAATGCCTACCCTCCTAATCCCACTCATGAGTACACCATTTACACAGAATATAAACATGGTGTTGATGTCTACCTTCTTCACCCTGACATCGTTCCGGGAAGTGAAATTGTATGGATGGATGGAAGGAGACTCACCAAAGAGGTAGATTATTTAATCGACTATAGCACAGGTTTTTTGACCTTTCTGGATCCAGCTCGCATAACTGAAGACACCAAGATCAAGGTAGATTATGAGTGGCTCCCCTTTATGGGGGGAAAAGCGACCATCATGGGAGTTCGAGGAGCCTGGGTTCCCCATGAGAGAGTTTCTTTAGGGTCAACCTTTCTTTCCCAGAGTTCTCCTCGCGTCAACCAACCACCGGAGGTGGGATCTTCTCCCGCCTCTCATCAAGCAATGGGACTGGACACCCAGTTTAATTTGGGGTCCGGCTCACCTGCAAAAGAGGATTCTGCCCATTTTCTCAATTTGCAGGTTTCAGGAGAAGTTGCCAGAAGCATGTACAATCCCAACACCTTTGGCAGAGCCATCATAGAAAACTTTGAATCCACCAAAATTAGCCATGATTTATCTATGGATGAGGATGCCTGGCGGCTGGGAAGTAGGCCGGCTCTGGAAAGTTTGGGAGAAAGGGTCAGGGCCGGTATGGTGAGTGAAGAGACTCCGGGTGAGGATATTAATCCTGACTGGAGTCGAGACAAAATGAAGGTTCTGGTGCTCAATTTTGATTTTTCCACGCCCGAAAGCTGGGAGAGTATAGTTTATCCGGTCTCTAAGGTAGGAAGGGATTATAGTCAGAAAAGCTTTCTTGAGCTATGGATCAAAGGCGACGGCCAGGGTGAAAGGCTACATTTTGATCTGGGGGTAGTGAGTGAGGATGCTGATGGGGATGGTAGATTAGACACCGAGGACGAAAACGGGGATGGAAAGCTTAATCCGGGAGAGGACAGCGGTATTGACCTGGGTGGACAACTTGTAGGAAGCGATAACGGAAAACTAGACACTGAGGATCTTGACGGAGACGGTAACTTGAGCACTACTGAAAACTATTCTGAATATGGAGACACGATTGAGCCAGATCTTAAAATTAGCTGGGTGGGCTGGAGGAAAGTCACTATTCCCTTGTCGATCTCTTCTAGCTGGGATCAAGTGAACCAGGTGGTTAAGCATCTTCGTATGTGGATTCAAGGAGACCCGGGTACGGCAAGCCTTAAATTTGCTGGAATAAGCATTTCGGGGGATCGCTGGCAGAAACAGAATCTAAAAGTCGAAGCCATAAATAATCAGGATAATCCAGACTATAATCCCTTTGATGATACTAATTTTCGTAGTTACTATAACGAGATGTACGGAGATTTTGAAACCCGCGATCACAAAAGAAGAAAAGAGGGAGCTCTTTTTCTTTATGGCCTGGGAGAGGGAGATGAGGGTTATGTTCAACAGACCTTCATCAGCCCCAAGGACTACTCCAGTTACCGAACTCTTAATTTCTGGATTCGGGGATCTGATGAATGTAGCCAGCAAAACACCTATTCTACCTATCTTCGTATAGGCTCGGATGTTAGCGATGGAGGAGAATATTTGCAAAAGGAAGTCACCGTAAACTTCACCGGCTGGCGCCTGATAAAGACTGATTTTGCCGATTTAACTTCCCATGGAGCCGTCTCCCTGCGAGAGATCAAGCAGCTAAGAATAGGAATAAGAAGTAATTTCAATTCTGATCTGGACAAAGGGCTCTACTTTGATGATATCTTTCTCTCGGGGGTCCAGAAAGAGGAAGGCTTTGCTAACCGAGTGGGATTAAAGATGGAACTGGGAAAGTCCCTCTCAATTAGTAGTGAATATAAGACCTTGGATACGGCATTCCGAACCATAGGGGTGCTACCCACCAATCAGCGAATGAGAGAATCTCGCCTGGGAATCGATCTTTTACCCCTGGAGTTTCTCCCCCTCTCATATGGTTTTACCAGAAAGGAAACAAACACCCTATGGGTACGAGAGACTTCCCTGAGCACCAAACAATTGGGGAAGGTGGTGGAGGAGAAAAGAGACTACGGATTAGATTTTCTTCTTCCTCGCTGGCCTAAGATGGGTCTGAGGGTGCAAAATAAGGT
>JBHIAL010000177.1:0-3584 GCA_046758525.1 bacterium | reverse complement strand
AGGCTATTTGATCTTATCTGGTATCCAGGCATAAAATCAGGGGAAGCGAATCGCTACAACACTTTACCTCAAGCCTATTATTATGATGCAAGTAGAAAAATTCTCTCTCCAGAAAGAGAAAAGTTTTATCAAAATTATCTATTCTATATAAGGCCGGCTACCGATAATTCTCCCTATTTCTTTCACTTTTTTAGGTGGAAGTCTCTACCTCACCTTCTTAAAACCATGGGTAGTCAATGGATTCCTTTTATAGAATGGGGATATATAGTTTTGATGGCCACTTTGTTCCAGGCAGTAGTGGTGAGTATAGTTTTGATTATCCTTCCCTTGTTTGGGCTCAAAAGCTCCACCAAGGTGCCAAGGAGTAAACTACCTATTTTGGTCTATTTTCTTTTTCTGGGCTTAGGATACATGTTTGTGGAGATCTCTTTTATCCAAAAATTTACCCTTTTTTTATCTTATCCTATTTATGCGGTGGCGGTGGTAATATCAGGTTTTCTTTTTTTCTCCGGATGGGGAAGTTATCTAAGTGGACGAATCAGAATAGGCCGAGCAGGTAGTGTAGCCACTGCCGTGGGAGCAATAATAATTATCTGCCTTATCTATTTGGGGACCCTGGACAGCATTTTTCGAAGGTTCATTTCTTTATCGGACCCCATAAAGATAGTGCTTTCCCTTCTCTTTCTTTCCCCTTTAGCTTTTTTTATGGGAATGCCCTTCCCTCTGGGGCTTAGCAGAGTTTCTGTCAAAAAGCCCTTCCTTGTGCCTTGGGCCTGGGGGGTAAACGGCTGTGCTTCTGTGATCAGCCCTGTCCTGGCCACTGTCCTGGCCACTTCCGCGGGATTTAATCTAGTGGTGATAATGGCCCTTTCCCTATATTTCTTGGCGGCCATAGTTTCAGCCCGTCTTTAAAACTGGAGGGATCAGGACTGTCTTTACTTCCGTGTCAAATCATTTAGTGAGGTAACCCAGTTAGAGGTTGTTGAATCATATAATTTGTAACCGTACGAGGAGTTTGTTTTTTAGAGGGGACAGCTTCTTGTCCTCTCTTTTTCCCCTCGTAAACTTGGTAGAGTTCATGTGTTTTCTTATCTATCCTTCTTTTTAAATCTGCAGGATTAAGACTCTGGTAAAGGATTTGTAATTTTCTCTTTACCTCTTCGGAAACTTGTCCTGATTGCATGAGCCTCTGATAAGGAGTTTTAGGAATATCATACTTTCTTTTTACCTTGCCTCCAATTCTTTCTTTTTTGAGGAGTTTCATCACCGGGCAAAAGAAGTTTTTGTAGAGCCTTAGCTCATTCTCATAAAGAGAGTTCATGATGGCAAGCTCTTTGTCAGTATCATATCTTAGATAGCCAACTGTCTTTCTTACATGGGTCCAGTTCTTCTGTTCAATGTAAGCGTTGTCATTCTTTTTATTTGGTCTGGAGCGGGTAAACTCAAGGTTTTCTCTTTCGCAGTACCTTACAAGATGATCATTGATGAAGGCAGAATCGTTATCAGAGTCAATTCCTAGCCATTGAAACGGTGCTCTTTCTCGTATTATTTTGAGAGCTTCGAAGGTGGGATCCTGTCCTTTTCCCATAACTGCCTCTGCCTCCCACCAGCCGGAGGAGATCTCGACAGTATTTAAAGAACAGATATAGAGCCCAAGAGTGGAAGAGCCACAGTGGGTAACCAGATCCATTTCTAGAAAACCCACCTGGGAGGTATCCCACTCAGTGAGCTTTATGGGTATCTTCTTATAGAGCAAAGAAGAAGGTTTAGGAGAAGATCTATTCCTTAAAAGATATAGAACCTGTCTTTGATGTTTGAGTTTTCGATCAATGGTAGCGGGACTAATCTTTTCTAATCTTTTGGCCACCTCATTGGGAATGATGATCTCCTCTAGCTGTCTTAATCTAGATACTTCAGTTTTCAATGACGGGGCCAGTCTTTGTCCACAGGGGTAATCAAAAATCTCCCAGATTTTTGCCAGCGCCGCTGTTACATAGCCATCGTAGATATGTCCTCTCTTTTTCCTCTTCTTAGGCTTTGAAGAGAAAGAAGAGTTTATCTTTCTGATAACATATTTTCTGTTCTGATTAGTGTTCCTACAGTATTCATCCAGAATAGAAGATTTCTCTTTTTTGGACCGAGCCTGAAAGTATCTTTCTTGCAGTCTCTTAAGGTATTGGTTCCTTGAATGCATATCCATTGTCCTTTCCTCCTTGGTCTCTTTGTTTAACCAAGGAGGATGATACCAAACTTTGGTTACATTTTATATGATTCAACAGGTACCCTTTCGGTTACATTTTACGTGATTTAATTCGACTTCTTGACTTTCTTTGGAAAAGTTGTTATAGTTTGAGCCACATAGATAGTCATGCTTAGGGGTCAAACCGAGGAGTTAAGAAGGGGAAGGATTTGTCCCGGAGGGGAGAAAACAGTGAAGGTTCCTTTGCTCGATTTGAAATCTCAGTACAAGACAATCGAAGAAGAAGTTAATGGGGTGGTAGAGAAGGTTCTAGAAAGCGGACATTATATCCTGGGCCCAAATGTGAAAGCCCTGGAAGAGGAGATTGCTGGCTATTGCGAAGTTAGGTATGCCATAGGAGTTGCCTCGGGCACAGATGCCTTAAGGCTGAGTTTATTGAGCTTGGGAGTGGGTGAAGGAGATGAAGTGATAGTTACTCCCTTTACTTTTATTGCCACTGCTGAGGTGATTAGTCAGGTAGGTGCTAGACCCATCTTCGTTGATATCGAGGAAAAAACTTTTGATCTAGATCCGGCCAAGATAGAACAGGCTCTAACAAGTAGAACCAAGGCCATAGTCCCGGTTCATCTATACGGGCAAGCTGTAGATATGGGCCAGATAATGCACACAGCAAAAGAATATGGTTTGAAAGTAATCGAGGATGTTGCTCAGGCCTTTGGAACAGAGTATCGAGGATGGGCTGGCCGTCCAAAAAAGTTGGGCGCCATCGGTGATGTGGGGTGTCTTAGTTTCTTTCCGACCAAGAATCTGGGAGGATATGGGGATGGAGGGATGGTTCTTACCAATGATCCCGAGGTAGCTAGAAAAATAAAAATGCTCAGGGTTCATGGTCTGGACTCAAATCGTGGTCATTCTCTGCTGGGATATAATAGTCGGCTGGATGAGCTGCAAGCAGCGATTCTTAGAGTGAAGCTAAGATGGGTGGATAAATGGACGAGGATGCGCCGTCAAAATGCATCTCTTTATAATAAGTTATTCTCTTCTTCCACAATTCCAGTGAGGATCCCCTTTCAGGCCCCTTATGCCTGGCATAGTTTCTGTGCTTACACTATTCGGACGCCCAAAAGAGACAGGTTAAGGGATTACTTGAAGAAAAAAGGGATTGAAACCAAGGTTTATTATCCTTTTCCCCTGCATCTTCTGAAGGTTTATAGGAATCTCGGCCACAGTAATCTTGATCTTCCAGTAGCGGAAAGAACCTCTAAGGAAGTTCTCTCTTTACCGATTTATCCAGAGCTACGCGAAGTGCAGATTGAATTTGTGGTAAAGGAGATTAAAAATTTTTTTTCATAGTATTCAATTTGGCCATTGACCTCAGGAGAAA
>JBHIAL010000176.1:0-3590 GCA_046758525.1 bacterium | reverse complement strand
GAATAAGACTGCACCCAGAGCTATTTTTTTGGCACTCACCATTTTTTCCTCACTTGTAACTAATTAGCCACAGATTCACACAGATGAAGACAGATAGGCTTAAACACAAAGAGATCACAGGCATTATTCTTAGAAGTTTTTATGAAGTTTATAATTAAAAGAAAAATATCAGCGTAAATCTGCGGCTGAATAATTATCCTCACTTTATGATTCCATAAGTGGTGAATATTCGAAGAACTTCATTGGGAAGCTCGCCTATTCTGTCTCTTTCTATAATTACATGTCCAATAACAAATAGAAAATGAGAGGATTCTCATTCACTTAACTCCTCCACTCATTATCCCGGAAATGACGTAACGCTGCACAAAGATAAACACAATTAGTAGAGGAAGAACAGCAAGAGTAGTTATTGCCATAATACCGTTCCAGTTGATGCTGTATTGACCAAAAAGCTCTGCAAGCCCTACCGTGATGGGAGCTCTGCCTGGCCCTTTGGTGAGGATTAAGGCAAAGAGAAACTCATTCCAGGCTCTTATAAAGGCCAGCATCCCGGTTCCAATAACCCCGGCCCGAGCCAGGGGTGCTACGACGAGCAAGAGTACTTTGGCTTGACTACATCCATCTATAAGAGCCGCCTCTTCTATAGATACGGGTATAGAGTCGAAATAGCTTTTAAGCAGCCAGATAACCAGAGGAAGGGCGAAAACAGTATCTATCATTACTAATGCAAGATACGTATTATATAAACCCAACTGCCTTGATAAATTAAAATAGGGAATCATTAAAACCGCGCCAGGGAACATTTGCATAGCTAAAATTGCCAGCATAAGAGTGCGTTTTGCCGGAAGCTTGAATCGGGAAAGTCCATATCCGGCCAGAGAGCCCAAGATCACACAGAGAAAAGTTGAGCAAATGGAGATGAAGTATCCATTAAAGAAATAGTGCAGATATTTTTCTTGGGAAAAGACTGAAATGTACGGTTTAACAGTCCAGGTATGTGGTAACATAGTTGGTGGATAGACAAATATTTCCCGAATTGGCTTAAAAGAAGTTAATATTGCAAATATAGCCGGAAAGAGAATGAGAAAAGTAACAACGACTGCTAAGGTGTACAAAGGAAAGTATCTGAATTGGCCTCTTTTTCCTCTCATGCTTGAGCCTCGACTCTCTTAGAATAGATAAAAATATAGGCACCTACACATGCAGATATGATAAGCGCAGTGATAACGCCTATGGCTGATGCATAACCAAACTTGAAGGCTTGCATTCCTCTTTGGTAAAGAAAGAAACTAATTAAATATGTGCTGCGCAAGGGGCCTCCTTTGGTCATGGTCCACACTAGGTCAAAGTGGATAAAAGTAGTAGCAAAATCAATAACAATGATTGTCATCATTAAAGAGCGCATCTGGGGAAGCGTAATATGCCAGAACCTTTGGATACGATTGGCTCCATCAATTCCTGCGGCCTCATACAAATTTTGAGGAATGGACTGTAATCCACCAAGGATTAATATCATTATGAGGGGAAAATTTCTCCAAACACTCACCCACAAAACAGAAAATAAAGCGTACCTGGTATCACCGAGAAAATTTATGGGTGTGCCAAGAGTTTGTTCAATTATATTATTTAAAAAGCCCAGTGGCTGATAAAGGATACCCCACAATAGTGCTGAGGCAGGGGCAGAGAAAAGAAAAGGTAGAAGCAGGGCGCCCCGGAAAAAATTCCTCGCCTTAAGATTAGGCCATTTCACATTCAATAAAAGAGCTATTCCCCACGCAAGTGCCAGATCTAAAGCAATTGTTCCAATAGTAAAGATAAATGTATTCTTTATGCTGATCCAGAAAAGCTCATCAGAGAAAAGGCTTTGGTACTGTTTCAAACCTGCAAAGACAAAAGAATGATGAGGAGAGTACTCTTGAAAACTATACTGGAAAACCTTAAATAAAGGATAGATAACGACGAGAAATAAGAATATAATAGCTGGAGCAATAAAAAGGACCCCTCTCCACTCAAATTTATCTTTGTATCTTTCTAGCAATAATATCTCCCTTCCAGGACACAGAAGCTTTAAAGCTTCTGTGTCCTGGCTATAACTGAATAGCTTACCTGGCTTCTCGAATTACCTTATTCCAGTAAGCATTCGCATCGTCCAGGGCAGTTTTAGCATCTTTTCTACCCAGGAAATACTCCTGTGCGTTTTTCATCAAGGAATTGCACAGATCACCCAGTTGAGGCAAAACAGACCAGGGTTGAGAGGCTGGATCACCTATCATCTCTGGGAGGTACCGAAGTACCGGGTCCTCTTTGATAGATGGGAACTCAAGCGCCTTGATATTTGCCCAGAAAAGGGATCTTTCTTTGACCATTTTTAAGGCTACCTCATCACTTAACAGATGTTTAATGAACTCCCACGCCAGCTCGGGGTGCTCAGATTGTGAGGATAAACTAACACCACTCCCAGTGATTAGGTATCCACTGGTGACATCCTTAAATGGGGGAGTTAGAGCAATGTTGCCTGCCATTTCTGGATTACGCTCAAGAGCTTGTGCCTTTAAAAAAGGTCCGGTCTGCTGCATGGGAACCTGTTCAGCGGTGAACAACTCTATCATTTCTTTCTCTCCTATAGCAAGAGCCCCGGGAACTGTTCCAGGGTAAACCAAACCTTCAGCGAACAAGCTTCCCCAGTATCTTAAAGCTCTCACTCCAGCATCGGAGTTGAAGACAGCCAGTCCTTCCTCATTTGTCATTTGCCCTCCAGCTTGAATTAAACGGGTCCAGAAATTGTACAGGGTAAAGTGAGCAGAACTTTTCATAGCCACAGGCAGAGCTATCCCCCATTGATGTTTTTCAGGATCTTGGAACTTTCTTAAAGCTACTCTTAGCTCCTCCCAATCAGTTGGTGGCTCTATACCTTTTTCCTCAAACATCCGCTTATTGTAATAAACTCCGTAAGACATAGTATACAGATAGGTCATTATGAGCCGACCTTTCCACCAACTGTCCCAGGCAGGGTTATGACGTGAGGTAAATTCTGGATCTGCTTTACTGATCAAAGGGTCTAAATTTTCAAACACTCCCAGTTTATCAAAACCTGCCGCCCAGGTAACCTCCATAGCCATAACATCAGGAGCTTCTCCAGCCTGAGAAAGTGTTAAGAGTTTGTCCATGTATTGAATATGAGGAACATACATGTTTTCCACATCAACGTTGGGAAACTTCTTCTCAAACGATGAATTTACCCACTCGATAGTCTCCCGTCCCCATTCTTGATCCCACCATTCACTCCAGGTGAGCTTGACCTTATCTTGGGCCAAGCCAAAGGTAGTGCCTAAGCCCAAAGCAAGACTGACAGCAAGCAGTAACCCTGCCACCCTCAAAAATTGTCTGCTGATAAAACGCTTCTTAAAAATCATTCTGTTATTACCTCCCTTTTATAGTTTCGTTCTTTATCCATGTGCTCATTTTCTCTATCCTAAAAACGCCGCTAAAAAGCCTACTCTCTCGTCCAAAAGACTAACTTCAATGCTCCCACCCCCTTTCAAATTATTGTTTTCCGGTTTTTTCTCGTAACAGATATATTTCTCAGAGCT
>JBHIAL010000175.1:0-3617 GCA_046758525.1 bacterium | reverse complement strand
GCTATTCCCTGTGGTAGGTGTTTTTATTGTAGAAGAGGTATGCAGAGTATGTGCCTTAACCTTTCCGCTGTAGGCTATCACTATGATGGAGGTTTTGCTCAATTTATGCTGATTCCCGAGGATGCTGTCCATAATGGATGTGTGAATCCCATTCTACCAAACCTTTCTTTCGAAGAAGCAGCCTTAGCCGAACCTTTAGCCTGTGTCATAAATGGGCAGGAGCTTTCCAGGATCAGCCTGGGTGACACAGTGGTGGTGATAGGGGGAGGTCCCCTGGGATGCATTCACCTACAACTAGCTAGGGTAAAAGGGGCAGGCAAAATTATCCTTATAGAACTTTCCCCGCAAAGAATAGAATTTATTAAAAAGTTCACTCAACCCGATGTGATAATTAATCCCTCTCTGGAGGATGGTATAGAAAGGGTGTTAGAAGAAACCGGGGGAAGAGGTGCTGATAAAATAATCGTTGCCTGTCCCAGTGGAAGAGCACAGGAGGATTCACTGCAAATGGTGTCTCCCCGTGGTATAGTCAACTTCTTCGGAGGGCTACCACTAGATGAGCCCTTTATAAAGTTTAATTCCAATCTTGTCCATTACCGGGAATTTTATGTAGTAGGAACCCATGGCTCGGCTCCTTACCATAACCAGCTCGCTTTGTCCCTGCTTTCTCAGGGAAAAGTAAAGGTCAAAAAACTCATCACTCATCGCTTACCCCTAGAAAAACTGGAAGAGGGTCTCCACCTTGCCGAAAGCCGGAAAGGAATGAAGATACTTATCACATCTTAACCTTCCCCGCAGAACCATAAGCTTCTAATTTTGTCTTAACCACTTCTAATGAATAAGCCTTTCATCCTCCTTTTCAAAGAGAACATTGTTTCACTTCTAATTCAATCTCATTATTTTTTATAAACTGCTCTGCCTCAGATCTAGTGAACACTCCGGTTGTAGTCCCCACCTCCCTCACGGCAGATGCTCCCATAGCGCTGGCCAGTTTCAACGTCTCCTCAAGTTCCCAGCCATTTATAACACCAAAGATAAAACCAGCCGAAAAGGCATCTCCTCCTCCAGAGGGGTCTACAACTTCAACTTCATACGTAGAGGCTCGAGCGATCTTATCCTTGGTTCTCACGAACGAACCCTCCTTTCCCATTGTGATAACTACCGTCATCTCGTAGTTATGCCTGAGTATTTCTTCAGCTTGTCCTTCGGGGTCAACCTGACCGGTGATTATCCTGGCTTCGTCAGAATTGGGAAGAAAAAAGTCGGTGAAATTAAGTACCCTTTTGCACTTGTCTATCCACTTAACCTCTGTATGAGGAATTACCACATCTAGTACAGTAATTAAACCATGTAATTTAGCAAATTTCAAAAGTTTGATTAAAGAATCTTCATCCAGTTCAGGAAGAACCCCATATCCTCCTACATAGAGAACCTTTCCTTGACTAAGATAGTCAAAATCGATATCCTCGATATTAAAATTAGCATTAGCGCCTAGAGTATGGATAAATCTTCTATCTTCTGAATGAGTGAGGATAATCATGGTTTTAGAGGTTCCGAGCTTAGAGGACACAGTGATTTTTGAGATATCCACTCCTTCTCGTTTTAGGTTCTTCTTAAGAAAATCGCCGAAATGATCATGGCCCACTTTTCCCAGTACCCCGGTCTTTAATCCCAGCCTGGCTAAGCTCACAGCCGTGTTGTGAGCATGTCCACCCCCGGAGAGAGAAATCTCATCGGCAGATATTAGCTCACCAGGCTCAGGCACCTTATCAATAGGGCTGCAAAGAATATCCACTACCAGGATACCCAAGCACACCACTTCTATCTTCTCACTCATTTTTAATGTTTCTCCGGAGCTCATTTTTCTACCTTCTTCACCTCTGCAAATTTTCCTGTTGACTTTGACAATCTTTTAAAAGGACTTGGTATATTTTAGTCGCAAATTTGGTAGTTCTATCTAACCTTTTTTCTTTATATCACAGGTTTGCAGTACTGTCAAAGAATAGAGAACACCAATATCCACATTTTACTGACAGTTAGCCTCTAACGTTTGCTATGGTAAATGATTTTGATATAATCTAAGTGTATGAAACCACTTTAGGGTCAAAAATGTCTTTCATTCTGGGAATAGATCTGGGGACCTCTAGCGTGAAGGTTATTTTAGTAAGCGAAAGAGGAGAAATTGTGGGTAATTCATCTCAAGAATACCCCACTTACTCTCCTTCTCCTGGCTGGGCGGAACAGGACCCAGAGGAATGGTGGGAATCTACTGTTAAAGCGGTAGGAAAAACCGTTCATCAATCCCATATAAAGCCTTCCCAAATAAAAGCAGTGGGACTCTCGGGACAAACTCACGGGACAGTATTGGTAGGGAAAAGTCTTCTTCCTTTAAGAAAGGCCATCATCTGGATGGATCAGAGAAGTATTGCTCAGACCCGATGGCTTCAGGAAAGGATAGGAAATCGCCTATCCCGGATAACCGGTCTTCCCATAGCCACCGGCTTCACGGCCCCTTCTCTTCTCTGGATCAGAGAAAATGAACCCGACATCTGGCAAAAAATTCATCAATTCCTTCTTCCCAAGGATTATATAAGACTAAAACTAACAGGAAATTTAGCTAGTGATGTCACCGATGCCGGGGGAACACTTCTTCTGGACACCGTAAAGAGAAAGTGGTCCTCAGAGATACTCCAGAAACTAGAAATTCCTGCCAGCTTCGCTCCTCCCCTTTACGAATCCTGCCAGATTAGCGGGAAGATCACGAAAAACTCAGCCAAAGAGATCTCCCTCAAAGAGGGCACCCCCGTTTGCGCCGGTGGAGCAGATCAGATAATGGGAGCGGTAGGCAATGGCATAGTCGAACTCGGAACCACAGCCTGCAGTATTGGAACGGGAGGATTGGTGGTAACAAGCCTGGATCATCCTCAATTGGCTCCCAATAAAGGACTACATACTATCCCCCATGCTATACCCGAGAAATGGATTCTCATGGGAGCGATTCTATCTGGAGGGTCGTCCTTAAATTGGTTCTATAAGCAAGTGCTTTCACGAACAGAAAAAAAATTTGAAGGCGAAAATTCTTATCAGTCCCTATTCCGAGAAGTTTCACCGAGCCCTGCCGCCTCGAAAGGTCTGATATTTCTTCCCTATCTGAAGGGCGAGCGAACTCCTTATCTTGATCCTCAAGCAAGAGGAGCATTTGTAGGCCTTAGCTTTCAACATGATCAGAGAGATTTAACTCGAGCTATAATGGAAGGAGTAGTTTTTGCTTTGAGGCAATCGTTAGAGAAATTTAAAGAGTTAGGAATTGAAATATCCAGTGTCACCACCTGGGGAGGAGGAGCAAAAAATAAACTCTGGCGGCAGATTCAGGCCGATATATTTAACCTACCCATCCTTATTTCCCCCACCCAGGAAGGATCTGCCTATGGTGCCGCCGTAACAGCGGCAGTAAGCATAGGAATTTTCTCCACCATAAAAGAAACTTGCCAAGAATGGATAAAGATAAAAGGTGAAATCTTACCCATTCCCGAGAATGTGGCAGTATATGACAAGGCCTATCTCATTTACCGGGGTTTATACTCTAAACTGAAAGATGACTTTCATACTCTTTCCGA
>JBHIAL010000174.1:0-3662 GCA_046758525.1 bacterium | reverse complement strand
CTCTCCTGGGATAAACGTAAGTTATTTCTCGCCTGGATCAAATCCGGCTTCAAATTGGCTACCTCTACCCGAGTTCTTAAAAGATCGAACCTCGAGACCACCCCTACTTTAAAGAAATCCTCCACTACAGCTAGGTGCCTTTTAGCCTGATCCAGAGCCTTTCCGGTTACCTCCACATTCTCTTGAGCTAAAAGAGCCGCATAAAAAGCCTTTTTAACCTGAAAAGTAATTTTATTTTGGGCATTCTTTAGATTTTCCTGGGCCCTTTGGTAACCAAGATCTGCTTGCTTATTGGCATAGCTTAGACGACCGCTGGTGTAAAGTGGCTGGCTAACGGAAAGCTTAAACAAATAATTGTCCGCTTTTCCCATCTCTACGCCGCCATAACCAGGTATACTCATAGAAGGGGCTTCACTCAAGTGAGTGTAGGTATTAGCCAAATTTATGGTAGGAAAGTACCCCGCCTTAGCCTCTTTTATCATTTGTCTTACTTCTTCGATCTTTTCCTTGGCTACGAGAATCTTCCTGTTATTAGCCAGGGCTACTCTTATAGCCTCCTCTAAAGTAAGGGATTCTGCTTCACCCCAGCCAGGAAAGGTAATCAAGCACAAGATCGATGAAAGAAGAAATATTGCCCACTTCCCTGCTCCGTAATTACCCATCCTTTTTAGTTCCTCCTTTTTCATGAGCTCTCGCCCTTTTACTTTCCCTCACTCCTTAGAAACACTTTCTCATGAACGGGCTCTTATTCTGCCTTTCCGTAAATTCTAGCATGGAGGGTCTTAAATATGTTTAAGAGATCCCTTCTCTCCTGAGAAGTCATTTGCCTTAGGATAGATTCTATCTTTTTCTTTCTCTGCTCCTCAAATCTACTTATTATCTTTCGCCCTTCAGTTGTTGTAGCTACCCTTACCATTCGCCTATCCTCTGGATCAGGCTTTCGAACTACGAACTCTTTTTCTACCAATTTATCCACCGTACGAGTGAGAGTGCTTAGATCCATGGAAATGCTTCTACCTAACTCCGACATGGTAGGCTCCTCGTTTGAAGAGAGCTGTCTAAGAACACAGATCTCAGGAAAGCTTATATCCATATGGAGAACTTCCTGAGGTTCATCCGTCCGAAAGGCCTTGGTCAGGTCCGGTAGGAGAGCAATCATCTGGTTAACATATTCTTTGATCTTCTCCCCCATCTTAACCCTCCGTCGTGCTTAAAATATTTGACATATTCAAATTTATTATAAAATAATATTCTCAACTGTCAAATTTATTATAATAAAATATTTTCATTTGTCAATCCCTTGACCTCGAGTTTTCACTACCAATTTCATAGAGATATACCCCGAATTTCTCATCAACCTTTTTGGGTCTCCAACCATCAAAAGTCCAGTAGTAGGAAACTATGCGGGTTCCAGGCTTAAGTTCCTGACTTAGCTTTCTCTTCAAATTATTATTGGCGGCCTGAGACAAAAAAAGAGTAACTACGCTCGCTTCACTTAAATCCCTGCGAAAAAAATTCCCCCAGATGAGACCCGTTTTTTTGCTTAACCCTGAAATTATTATCCTCACCCAGGTATAAAGGTATCGGAAAGGATCGGCTTCTATGCCTATGGATCTAGCGCCGTATTCCCTGCTGGCCATGATTATAATCCTTCCGTCCCCACATCCCAGATCATAGACGATGTCTTCAGGCTTGACCTCAGCTAAGGAGAGCATTCTTCGGACAGTAGGCAAGGGAGTGGGACTCCATCCAGCGCCCATGACGATAGTCCAGAATTTTGATGCTATGAATGCCACAATCGCCAATCCAATCACCAAAAGAATAATCATTTTCTTTCAATCTTTGCTAGTTTTTCAGCTTTTATCTTTTATTGCATTCCAAGTTCCTTTGTACCCTGAATAGGGTGGGGGCATCAATTATTTTAACACTGGTGTTATCCTAGGTTTCCCTTTGGACTTTGTCAAGTAAGCAGGTGTCACGGAGGAGATGGTATCGGTCTAATCGAGTTCCCCCCATTTGACACGCCTTTCTGAGACTGGTATATATGGGAAAGCTCCTAAAATAATCAGCGTAAATGGAGGAACCATTGTTCATCAGTTTTGAAGGGATAGATAAAAGTGGAAAGAGCAGTCAGGTTGAGCTTCTGGCTGATTATCTTGAAGGGATGAACTATAAGGTGGTCAAGACCTGTGAGCCGGGGGGAACCCGGGTAGGGCAAAAGATCAAGCTCATTCTCCTTCGGCCTTCATATCGGATGAGTGGGATCAGCGAGTTTTTCCTGTATTTAGCCGATCGGGCAGAACACGTGAGGCAAGTAATCAAGCCAGCTTTAGAGGCTGGGAAAGTTGTAATCTCGGATCGTTTTAGCGACGCCACCGTGGCCTATCAGGGATACGGGAGAGGATTGGATATACCTTGGATAGGGGCCTTGAATGAAAAGGCAACCCAGGGGATCCTGCCTGAGGTGACTTTCCTTCTGGATATCAGTCCCAACCTAGCCAGACACCGTGCAAAAAAGAAAGATAGGATGGAGAGAGAAGAAATTGATTTTCATCACCGGGTTCGTCAGGGGTATCTTGAGTTGGCTAAATTGCATCCTGAGAGAATAAAGATAATGGACGGGGAAGGTAGCCTTGAAGAAATCCATCTGGCGATAAGAAAGATAGTATCAAGATATCTATAAAAGTTAAGAGAGAATTTGTGTCCTTTAAAGAAATAAAGGGTCAACCACTCCCTATAAAAATTCTGCAGAAAGAGATAACTACTTCATCTCTGTCGGGAGCCTATTTGTTTGTCGGCCCCACCGGAGTAGGGAAAACGCTCACCGCCTTAACCTTTACCAAGGCATTGAATTGCAAGATCGGTGGGCTAGATAGCTGTGACCGCTGTTCCTCTTGTCGAAAGATCGATCATTTGAATCATCCCGATGTGCGAGTCATAACTCCGGAAGAAGGCTCCATAAAGATCGAGCAGATTAGAGATTTAAAAAGGGAGGCAGGATATAAGCTCTTTGAGGGAAAGAAAAAGGTTTGGATCATAGAAGAGGCAGATAAGCTCACCCTGGAGGCAGCTAATTCCCTGCTTAAGATACTGGAGGAGCCTCCCCCAGATGTTGTTTTTATATTAATTAGCGAAATTCCAGAAAAATTGCTTCCTACCATCCTTTCTCGCTGTGAAATTATTCATTTCTTTCCTCTTTCTTCCAAAGCCTTGCATTCAATTATAGCCGAGTATTTACCATCAAACTCCCCCAAGGCTAACCTTATAAAAAAATTGGCCAGAGGAAGAGTAGGGGAAGTATTGAACCTGATAAAAGATGAGAATATATTGAAGGCCAGAGATGCTGTTCTGGATATATTGAGTAAAAAAATAAGTCTAGAAGATATTTTCCGTTTGATCAACATATGGAAAGATTATGGCACCACTGAGCTAGAAAGAATTCTGGATGTTATCATCTTCTGGTTTCGGGATCTTTTAATCTTAAAACAGGGAAATAGAAAAGAAGTGTTTAACTATGACCGCATAGAGGAATTAAAAAACCAGAAAGAGGTCTACTCTTATGGCTCTATAAAACAGGCTATAGAGACGGTGGAAAGGACGAAAGGATATCTTAAGTGTAACGTCAATCAATCTCTGGCTCTGGAGGCTATGTGGCTAAAATT
>JBHIAL010000173.1:0-3662 GCA_046758525.1 bacterium | reverse complement strand
CTTTTGTCCCATTATGATATTCACACCTCTTTAACCAGCTTCTATGAGCATAACCAGCTGCGAAAAATTCCCTATTTAATCAAAAAGTTAAAGGCAGGAGAAGACATTGCATTAGTGAGTAAAGCAGGAATGCCAGGAATCTCAGATCCTGGTTATCATCTGATAAAAGAAGCGGTAAAGGAGGGAATCGAGGTTGTTCCCATCCCCGGTCCCACTGCCCTGGCTCTTGGCCTGGTTGCCTCTGGTCTTCCCACTCAGAGTTTTGTCTTTGAGGGATTTCTGGGAAGAAAGAAGGTTGAATGGTTAAAGAAGCTAAACCGATTGAAAGAAGAGAAAAGAACCATTGTCATCTATGAAGCACCTCACAGGGTAAGAAAGATTTTGCCAGAGATTCGAAAGATTCTGGGAGATCGTCAAATGGCGGTAGCCAGGGAACTCACCAAAAAATTTGAGGAAATAATAAGAGGGAAGATAAGTGAAGTAGAGGCTATCTTTAAGGAGAAAGAACCCCGGGGGGAGTTCACCCTGGTGATTGAGGGAAAATCTTCTTCGTCTACTTGATAGTGCCAGGAAAGTATGAGTATTTGGAAGGTTTATACGCGTATCGAGGGACTTTCCCCGGATCGAAGATGGCGCAGCCGAAGCCTTATATCAGCCACCTTAACGAGTCAGCTCTGCAGGTTTTGAATTTAGGGGGAGCAGTGAGCGAAGCGAGCGTTGAGGGGGAATGTTTCCCCCCTCAAAGTCCTCACGTCTTTCCCGAGACGAGAAGACGAGCAGAAACAATCCAAAGTCGATATACAGCGACGAAGGGGAAGAGTCCCGAGATATACTTGACATGTTATGAGGATAAGGTAGGGTAGTAACGACAATAAGAGAAAGATGAGAGTATTTATAGCGGTAGAGCTTGCCGAATCTATCAGGACGAGGATAGTTCAGATTCAAAGTAAGCTTAGGGGCACAGAAGATAAAATTAAATGGGTGGATCCATCTTTGATTCACCTTACCTTAAAGTTTTTAGGGGAAATAAAAAAAGAAAAACTGGGAGCGGTAATTAAGGTCACGCAAAAAATAGCTCAAAAGTTTTCTCCTTTCTCCATGGGAGCCAAAGGAGTGGGTGCTTTTCCCAGTTTTTCTTCTCCTAGAGTTATCTGGCTGGGAGTCGGTAGTGGGAGCACTACTCTGCAAAAGCTAGCTGGCGAGCTGGAAAACCATCTAGCAAAGAATGGATTTTCTGAGGAAAAGAAGAAGTGGACTCCCCACCTAACTCTAGGTAGGGTGAAATCGTTAATAGAACAGCGAAAATTAAGCGGCCTCATCTTAAGAGAAAAAGAGGTTGTGGCAGGAAAAATGGAGGTAAAGGAAATTAGTGTGATTGAGAGTCGCCTCACTCCCAGTGGGCCAATTTATACTGTTCTAGAGCGAATCACGCTAAAGGGAAATTCTGGAGCCACAAGGTTACACGAAATAGCCTTCAATTCTCAGTGTACACAAGAATATGAAGATTGAACGGGAGCTTAAGGAGGATGATTTCCATTTCCATATAAAAGCGCGGATGTTGCAGCGTGGGATCACAAAAGAGGAGGTAGAAAAAACACTGGCTAAGGGGCAAGCTACCAAGGATGCGAAACCAGGAACATTCGGAAAAGTGCTCGTTTTTTCTTATAGTAATGAGTGGGAGGGCAAATTTTTTGAAGAGAAAGAGGTGAGAGTGTATTACAAGTTCATTAATGACAATTTTGTATTGCTTACCGTAAAGGGAAGATACGGTAAATTTTCGAAGGGAGGCATCTGAAAATGAAGATAGAATATGACCCAGTAAGAGATCTTCTTTATGTTTATTTTGCTGAACCGACAATAAAGGCTGCCGAAACAGTCACGATTAAACCTGGTGTTCATGCTGACTTTGACCGTAGGGGAAAACTTATCGGAATAGAGGTCATCGATGCGTCGGAAATAATTGGTGGAGAAATAAAGTTCAAGTTGCCCGAGGTTGTCCATTCTACAGCAAAACCGTAGCAGGGAAACTAGCGTAACTGAAAAAAAGAATTTACTTTTTCCAGGATACTGTTTCCGACCTCTGACTTGGGACTTCGGAGATCGGACCGTTTGTTAAAGTCCTGAGATCCTTAAGGAGGATAGCTATGAGAGAAGAGAAGATGAAAGCTCTGGATATAGCCAGGCAACAGATAGAGCGCCAATTTGGCAAAGGCTCACTCATGCGCCTGGGGGAAAGAGCGGCCAGGATGGATGTGGAAGTAATTCCCACAGGGAATATTGCCCTGGATGCGGCTCTGGGTATAGGAGGGCTTCCCCGGGGAAGAGTAGTAGAGATATTCGGTCCTGAAGGGGGTGGTAAAACTACTCTGGCTTTGCATGCTGCTGCTGAAGCTCAAAAAATGGATGGAGTAGTTGCTTTTATTGATGCGGAGCATGCCTTAGATCCTACCTATGCAAAAAATTTGGGGGTGGACATGGAAAACCTTCTCATCTCCCAGCCTGACTCTGGAGAGGAGGCTCTGGAGATAGCTGAGCTTTTAGTACGCAGTAATGCCATAGATTTGATCATCATAGACTCAGTGGCTGCTCTGGTTCCCCGGGCCGAACTGGAAGGGGAAATGGGTGATTCCCATGTTGGTCTTCAGGCAAGGCTTATGTCTCAAGCACTTCGTAAGTTAACCGGAGCGATAAGCAATTCTAAGACCTGTACTATCTTTGTCAATCAATTGAGGATGAAGATTGGAGTGATGTTTGGCAATCCGGAGGTAACTCCAGGAGGCCGGGCCCTCAAGTTTTATGCTTCCATAAGAATAGACATTCGAAGGAGAGCATCTTTAACCAGGGGAGATGCGCAGATAGGTAACAGAACCAAGATCACTGTGGTTAAGAACAAGCTTGCTCCACCTTTTAGGAAGGCCGAGTTTGACTTACTTTTTGGGGAGGGGATCTCTCAGGAGGGAAGCATTTTGGATCTCGGAGAAGATCTTGGCATTCTTAAAAAATCGGGAAGCTGGTATACTTATGGAGATACCCAATTAGGACAGGGAAAGGAAAGTGCCCGACAGTTTCTTAAGGATGTAAAAAATGCTTCTCTTAGGAACGAAATTGAGCAAAAGATCAGGGAAAAATTGGGTCTTGTGAGGAAAGAGAAGAAGATGGTTAAGGCTAAGGTTGGCTAAAACCGCATCCAATTGAAGTAGAACCCATAGAAGTTGAAGCAGAATGAATAAGATTAGCAAAATAGTAATCCTTCTTGCCTCTTTACTCCTGTTCGCTTCTCCGGCAAAGGCTAATCAAGATTATGGAGTTGAGAAAGTAAGATTTCACTCCTATCTCACCCATACCCGGATAGTCCTGGAGTTATCGGGCGAAGTTGGTTACATTGTCAGGGATCTAATCAATCCAGCCCGCTTGCTGATTAACCTTTATCCAGCTAAACTTACTTCCTTTGAGCGAAAAATTGATATAAAAGATAGATTTGTTAGGCGGCTTCGTCTCTCCCAAGATAGCGGACATGTGACCAAGGTAGTCCTCGATTTAACGAATTTGGAGTATACCTACAATATCTTTTCTCTTATGGATCCTCGTCGCCTGGTTATCGAGGTAAAAAGCCCGAGGAAAGATCCCATAGTGGATCTATTAAAACCACGAGAATTCCCCTA
>JBHIAL010000172.1:0-3685 GCA_046758525.1 bacterium | reverse complement strand
GTACCTGAAGGTCTTATATGAATCCAGCCGTCCTCTAAGGTAATTTTTACCCCATCAAGAAAGTCAAGACTCTCAGGCTTGAACTGCTCCTTTAATTTGTTTTTAATCAATGAGAAATCTTTTCCCGCGAATGCTTGCTTTCCTTTTACCATATAATAACGGGGTAGTTTGTTAGCTAATTCTGACACCGATTCATCGCTTTCAGCCAGATACTCAAGCAGTAGGGCAATAGCAGCGATTCCATCCCGAGCATAATGGACTTCGGGGATAATTACCCCTCCATTTCCCTCTCCCCCTATTATTGCCTTCTCCTCCTTCATACAACGGGATACATGAATATCTCCTATCTTTGTTCGTTTAACAGAGCAGCCAAATTCGGCAACTATATCATCCAAGGCCTGGGTGGTGGAAAGGTTTGTGACTACCAATCCGGCCTTTTTGCCCAAGGAAAATTTTGCTGCCAGTAAGAGAGTGTAATCCTCAGGTAAAATTTCTCCTCTATCAGTAACTATGGTGAGTCTATCTGCATCAGCATCATGAGCAAAACCGATATCTGCTCTTGTAGATTTGACTATTCGGGAAAGTTCCCTTAGATAGGAAGGAATTGGCTCAGGGGGACGGGCAAAGATACCGTTAGGCTCACAGTTAAGGGGAACTACCTCACATCCCAACTTTTGGCAAAGCTTGGGGCTGATTAGCGCTCCCGCACCATTACCGGCATCTATAACAACTTTAAGTTTTTTACTTCTAATTTTTTTTTCATTTACAACCTTCAAAACCTGGTCCAGATGATTTTCTATGGCTGAGCTTTCCTTATAAATCCTGCCCAGGTGATTCCAGTTCGCTCGCCTTATCTTATTTTTGTTATAAATTTGTAAAACTTTTTCTCCTTCCTCGGGGTAAAGAAAAAGGCCATCAGGCCTGACGAACTTTAAGGCGTTCCACTCTGCCGGATTGTGGCTTCCGCTAATAGCGATACCTCCACTAGCATGGAGTTTCTCTACCATGAGCTGCAGAGTAGGAGTGGGGCAAACATCAACATCGATTACCTCAGACCCTGTGGAAATTAGGCCGCTAAAGACAGAGAATCTGAACATTTCATTTGATGTACGGGTATCTGAACCCACGAGAATGGGTCCTGTGCCTAGAAACTCACCAAAGGCGGCCGAGAACCTGGTTACGGTCTCAGGGATGAGAGTTTCTCCCACGATTCCTCTTACCCCCGAGATGCTGATCATTAACGTTTTCATTATGTATTACCTTCATCCAGGCAGATTGAGCAGCGATCTTCTCTGCCCTCTTCTTACTGGTTCCCCAACCTTCTCCCCAGACTTTCCCCTCGATTTTAACTTTTACTCTGAATTTCTTACTATGGTCTGGACCGATTTGCTGGATTACCTGATACTGAGGAAGAGATTTGTGTACCGATTGGGTATATTCCTGTAATTGGGATTTAAAGTCCTTTATGTTGGCAATTTTTTCCTCCTCCTCCATAAATCGGTTCAGTATGAAGCCTCGTGCGGTCCCTAATCCCTTATCTAGATATAGAGCTCCGATTATAGACTCATAAGCATCGGCCAATAAAGCATCCTGCGACTGGATCCCTTCCTGATCCTTACCTATTAAAAGATAGTTCCCGATCTTGATTTTTCGGGCACAATGGGAAAGGCTTTCCTCGGATACCACGGTAGAACGAAGTTTAGACAGCTCACCTTCACTCAGGCCCGGATAGGCTTTAAAAAGCCACTCTGCAGTAACTAGCTCCAGTACTGCATCCCCTAAAAATTCTAATCTTTCGTAGTGAGAGATAGTTCTTTCATTGGTTGACTTGATATGGGAGGCGTGAGTTAAGGCTTGGTCTAGGAGATTTAGGCTGGAGAATTTAACACCGAGGTTTCTTTGGAGTCCTTCCAGCTCCTTTCTCCGGGCAGAACTCATCTCCATCTCACAATCTCTTAACCACCAATACAGCGTTATGTCCCCCAAAGCCCATGGAATTAGACATAGCAATCTTTATTTTGACTTCCCTGGCTTTGTTAGGGACATAATCCAAATCGCATTCAGGATCAGGATTTTCATAATTGATGGTAGGAGGAAGAATGCCCTCTCTAAGGGCCAAAAGACAGGCGATCAGTTCCACTCCGCCGGTTGCCCCCAAAAGATGACCAGTCATAGACTTAGTGGAACTTACGGGAATCTGGTAAGCTTTTCTTCCAAAAACATCCTTAATGGCCTGAGTTTCCACTTTATCATTAAAAGGAGTGGAGGTTCCATGAGCGTTTATATAATCTATCTCCTGAGGAGAAATTTTGGCATCCTTTAGTGCTTTGTTCATTGCCTGTCTAATCCCTCTTCCATCTGACACTGGCTGGGTTATATGATAGGCATCCTCACTCATGCCAAAACCGATGATCTCTCCCCAAATAGGCACACTTCTCTTCCTAGCTCGTTCCATCTCTTCTAGAACCACAACCCCGGCTCCTTCTCCTATTGCAAATCCGTCTCTTTCCTTATCGAAGGGTCGAGAGGCTTTTTCAGGATGTTCATTTCTGGTGGACAGAGCTCGCATTGCGCAAAAACCAGCCAATCCCAGAGGAGTAATAGCCGCTTCAGTTCCTCCGGCAATCATAATTTCCGCATCTCCCCTCTGGATAATCTTGAATGCCTCTCCTATGGAATGGTTCCCCGTAGCACAGGCGGTAGAGACAGAAAAATTGGGGCCACAGAACCCATGCTTGATAGCAATCAGGGCTGAGGTAATGTCGGTAATTAACATAGGAACCAGGAAGGGACTTACCCGTTGGGGCCCCTTCTCTAAGAGAATAGTTTGTTCTCTTTCAATAGTACGGAGTCCTCCCACACCGGAGCCTACCAAGACCCCTATTGTGGCTGGATCATTATCCTCATCAGTTATTTCCCCCTGTCTTATGGCCTCTTCTGCTGCTACCATCCCCAGTTGAGTGAACCGATCCATTCGTCTGACTTCTTTAGGCGGAAGATACCGATAAGGATCAAAATTTTTAACCTCACCAGCCATACGACTCCGGTAAGGGGAAGGATCAAAATGGGTTATTTTCTCTACTCCATTTTTTCCGAAAAAAAGGGCCTTGCTGAATTCTTCGACCCCGATACCGATGGGAGAAACTACTCCCATCCCTGTAACGACTACTCGATGCACCATGCTTTATCCCCAGTCCAGCGGTCGGAAATTGACAAATAGATGAAAAAAGTGTTCTCCCTAATTTTTAACCACTCATTGTTATTGTTCAAGGCGATCCTCAATATAATCTACTACCTTCTGCACCGTGGTCAGTTTTTCTGCCTCTTCATCGGAAATCTCCAAATCAAATTCTTCTTCCAAAGCCATCACTAATTCCACTGTGTCCAATGAATCTGCTCCCAGATCATCTACAAACTTGGCCTCAGGTACAATCTGAGATTCATCTACTCCCAGCTGTTCACTAGTAATCTCCTTCACCTTTTTTAGAATGTCCTCCCTGAGCATTCCGACCTCCTTTTTGGTTTTTTCTATTTATCTTGATTAGCGCTCTCGTAGTGCTGCATCCTCTGCCTTAAGATAAAAAATAAACTCACTGCTTCCACCTCGAGGAACTTGAGAGAAAAGCCATTCTCTCGCTCTTTCTTCTTCATCCTTACCAACAGTCCATCCTCCCTGACACCAGGG
>JBHIAL010000171.1:0-3695 GCA_046758525.1 bacterium | reverse complement strand
ATAGACATTAAGATTTTCCGCCAAAGCAAGATCCTGATAGAGAGTTTCAATTCCTATTCTCAAAGCATCCATGGGATTATCTATTCTAACCTCTTTTCCTTCAAAAAAAATCGTTCCCGCATCCGCATGGTAAACACCGGAAATCACCTTTATCAAAGTAGATTTGCCCGCCCCATTATCCCCTAAAAGCCCCACCACTTCGCCAGGGAAAACCTTCATATCCATATTGTCTACGGCGGTTAAACCGCCAAATCTTTTGGTAATATTTTTGACTTCTAATAGTGGCTCCATTGGTTTTATTACTCCTTCCGAACTAATTCAGGGAAAAATTGATCGACAAGTACCGCGAAGATAAGGATGCAACCCACAGCTATATAGAGATTGTATGTTGGTATGCCAAGGTTAACCAGACCTATTTCTAAAGCTCCAATGATCAATGCTCCAATGACGGTTCCAAAGATAGTCCCGGTACCCCCGTATAGGCTTGCGCCTCCGATGACTACTGCCACAACAGCATCAAGCAGTCGGGCACTTCCAGCAGGGGCTCTTCCTGTTATAAACCTCAATACATAAGTTACTCCGGCTAAGGAAGCAAAAAAGGACGAAATCATATAAACTTTTATTAAATGCCTCTTAACGTTAATACCAGCGCGTTCGGCTGCATCCATACTACCCCCAATAGCGTATGTATGTTGGCCAAATTTTGTCCTGGCAAGAATGAAAGCGAATATACCAATAAAAATAGCTGTAATAACAATCACATTAGGAATAATCGATACTAAATTTTGTAGTTCAAGCCGGGTAAGATTTTCCGGCTTTTGGAGAAAGGCAAAGACTTTCCCGGGAAGCCAATAAATGAGATATCCATGTCCTATAGAACCCACCGATGTGGGTAAACCCATGATGGGAACATTATTAGAAATGATTTCTGCAAGACCATAAGCAATCCCATACATTCCAAAAGTAGCAATAAAAGAGGGAACTTTTAGCTTCGCCACTAATAATCCATTGACAAACCCCGGGATCAAACCCAAAAGAAGAGCAGCTAGAATACCAGAGGAAATAGCTACCGCTTGAGAAGCACCGGCTGCCTGCAAGGTCACCATAATCTTTGCACAAATAACCCCACTAAAACCCACCATAAAACCAATCGACAAATCAATTCCTCCCGTAATAATGACAAAGGTTTCACCTGTTGCCAACAAGAGCACAGTAGTGGAAGCTAGGAGAATATTCTGGAGATTTCTAAGACTAAAATAGTTTGTTCCAAAAACACTGAAAAAAATTATCTCCAGAGCCAAAAAAATTAAGATCCACCTTCCTGCAATACCAATTAATATTTTGCTGAAATTTTTGTTATTCATCATTCCTCGTATACTAACTCAGGGAAGAATTGGTCAATAAGTACGGCGGCGATAAGGATGCAACCTATGGCTATGTATCGATAAAAAATTGGTAAATCCATCATTATTAAACCATTATTTAAAGTTTCAATGAGCAGCACCCCAATAGCAGTACCCCAAATACTCCCTTTGCCACCCATTAAACTAGCTCCACCAATAACCACCGCAGCAATAGCAAAAAGTTCATAGCTCGAGGTATATTGAGTATGAACCCCCATATTAAGTTTGAATACAAGCAGGAGCCCCGCGCAGGCTGCAAAAAAGGAGGAAATTACATAAACCTTTATTAAATGCCAGGGCACATTAATGCCAGCACGTATGGCAGCGTCTACCTTCCCTCCAATGGCATAAGTATGTTGGCCAAATTTTGTCCTGGATAAAATAAAGGCAAAAAATACCAGGAGAATAGCTATAAGAAGAACGGGAAGGGGAATAATTTTCATCAGATTCCAGATGTCAGCTCGTTCGGTAAGCACTGGTCTGTGAAAAAGTGAAAAACCTTTTTTCGATGAATAATAGGCAATATATGCCATTCCAATATCCCTTACCTTGGGTGGTAAAAAGGCTATGGGAAAACCCTCAGAAATCCTCCATGCTATACCATTGGCAATGCCCCACATTCCCAGGGTAGCAATAAAAGGTGGAACCCTGAATTTAGTTATCAAGGCTCCGTTAATAAACCCTGGAATAAGTCCTAAAAGAATCCCCAGGGAAGAACCGGCCAGAATACTGATCGCTTGAGGAAAGCCAGCCGCATGTAAATCTCTCATAATTATGGCAGCGGTAACAGCCACAAACCCCATGACAAAACCGATAGAAAGATCAATACCGCCGCTGATAATAACAAAAGTCTCCCCAGTGGCCAACAATAGGAGCGTAGTGACAGCCAGAAGAATATTGGAAAAATTTCTAAGACCAAAGAAATTTTTTCCTAAAATGCTAAACAGCATAAGCATAAGTATCAAAAAGAGCAGAGCCCAGTTTCTTCCAATGTAGTTCAATGCTTTTCTTTTCTTGGTCCTGGACATTCCAACAGAAAAAAAATCGCTTAACACCCTCATAAAAATCTTCCTTCTGTAGTTAAAATCAGACGACAGGAAGCAAATTGCCCCCTGTCGTCGAATGGTGACAATGCCGATCTTGTCTTCTACTCCAACTTATTTGTAAATATACTGTTGTGCTTCGGGGTCGTTTACATTATCCGGGGTGAAGACAAAAAACCCAGGAATAACTTTCTTGGGGATCTCTGCGCCTTCGGTAAGATATTTATATCCCCACTCAACGCTCAAGGCACCCATTTCTGCTGGCATTTGAGCCAGGATGAGATCTACTTCGCCTTTTTTCAAAGCTTCAATAAGAGTAAGAGTAGCATCCCAGGTGGCGATCTTGACGGCTCCTACTAGACCAGCAGCGGCTACAGCTTGATATGCTCCTTGAGCGCTAAATACGTTGACTCCAAAAACCCCAACAATGTCGGGATCTTTTTGCAGGGCTGCACTGACCTGAGCCGCAGCGGTCTCCTGGACATCCAGACAGTATTCCACCCCTACCAGATCCATGTCGGGGAATATTTTTAGGCCTGCCCTGAATCCGTTTTCCCGACCTATAACACTGGAGACATCAGGATTGGTGTTTTCCAAAAATACTTTTCCTTTTCCGCCAAGCAAAAGAGCCAGAGCGCCGGCCACCACTTGACCTCCCAGGAAATTGTCGGTACCGATGTAGGACAAGGGGAAACTGTAGTTGCTGGGTTTAGAGTAGTCACCGTCTCCAAGGTAAGTGTCAACAGTGATAATCGGAATTCCGCTGTCATGAATTTCTTTTAAGACAGGAATCAAAGCTTCTGTCGATGTAGGAGCAGTGAAGAGTAAATCAATATCCCCACGAGCGACAAGAGCTTTCAGAATAGGTACCTGATATTCCGGTCCCCAGGCTTTGGGGAACTCTCCTACGATTAACTCAACCCCCAATTCCTCTGCCTTTGCCTTAGCTCCTTTCTCCATAGTGAAGTAGAAAGGATCTGCAATGCCCGGCATAAAGGCAAATTTCAGTTTCTTGGCGTTAACACCCGCAGCAAGCGATAAAACTAAACCCACGCACAGTAACCCGACAATAACTCTCTTCATCTTCTCCTCCTAATCTAATGGATTTTAGCGAAACTCTTCATCACCTCCCTCCTATATTTTATAGTTCTCTCGGAAATTCTCTCCCCATCCCTATTTAGCTTTTCACTAATTAGGGATAATCTCATCACCCCCATAAATTAGCTTTTAACTTGCCTTTTCCTCCTTT
>JBHIAL010000170.1:0-3712 GCA_046758525.1 bacterium | reverse complement strand
GGGTTTGAGCCGATTGACATATTGCGAAGTATCTATTTGATCCTCTCCCAGATCAAATCCGGTCAGGCTAGGGTGGAAAATGAATATAATCGAGCCGTAACCTGGGAGGGGAATATGAAAGCACAGGCACTGATGGCAGAGGTATTTGAGCCGGAAAGCTCTAACTGGCGGGGAATTGGAGAAATTGAGGGAAGTGGACTTAAAATCAGGGAAAAATACGAAAGTTTCGATGCCGAGAAAAAATATCCTGTAAGTATTGAAAAATCCAGAGAGAACCCTGGATGTATCTGCGGAGATATTCTTCGAGGTCTGAAAACTCCCCTGGACTGCCGCCTTTTTAGAAAAGTCTGTCATCCCTCCCATCCTGTAGGAGCCTGCATGGTTTCAGCAGAGGGAACCTGCGCCGCCTATTATAAATATTCATCAGCCTAGGATTGTCTTTTCAGGGGAGGAGAATCAAACTTCCCCCTTTATCTGTGTGCCTTATCTGAACTAGAAATAAAGCTTGACAAAGAAAATCAAAAACTATAATCTTTCTATAAAAATATCTGGAAGGATGAATGAAAGAAAAGATCCTTTTAGCTCATGGAAGTGGGGGCAAACTATCGCATGATCTTATAAGAGAGCTTTTCCTGCCCACATTCGATAATAAATTCTTGAGAAAATTAACCGACTCCGCCGTATTTTATCGTGAGGGAGCTAAGTGGGCATTCACTACTGATTCCTATGTCATCAGACCCCTCTTTTTCCCGGGGGGAGATATCGGAAAATTAGCCGTAAGCGGAACCATAAATGATCTAGCCGTAATGGGGGCAAAGCCGATTTTTCTTTCCTGTAGTCTTATTATCGAGGAGGGACTCAGTCTCTCTATTTTAAAAAGAGTTATCTCTTCCATGAGGGAAACCGCGGATGATGCCGGGGTTGAAATCATTACCGGGGATACCAAGGTCGTCGAGCATGGAAGTGCTGATGGATTGTTTATTAATACCAGCGGGATCGGCTTCCTGTCTACCCGGAGTGAAAGCTCCTCGCCCAGAATTAAAGCAGGAGATAAGATCATCATCAATGGTACCATAGGAGATCATGCCATTGCCACTCTATCCTGGCGGGAAGAATTTGATTTTCGTACCGAGGTAAAGAGTGATTGTGCTCCCTTAAATGATTTAATTGAGAAGGTCTTGAGTCAGTCCTCAGGGGTTAAGCTAATGCGTGATCCAACTCGCGGTGGGGTGGCGACCATATTAAATGAGATAGCTATAGAGCAAGAGTTTGGCATTGAACTATGGGAGGGAAGAATTCCCTTTAAGCAAGAAACTATAGCTATTTCCGAGATGCTTGGCTTTGATCCCCTCTATTTGGCTAACGAAGGGAAGGTTATATTTATGGTAAAGGATGAAGAAGCTAAAAAGATCGTCAGAATATTACGATCCCATCCTTTAGGAAAGGAAAGTGAGGTCATTGGTAGGGTGATCCGGGAGCCCAGAGGAAAAGTTTATCTAAGAACCTCTATCGGTACCACCCGGGTACTAGATATGCTTTCTGGAGATCAGCTTCCCCGGATCTGCTGAATATGGATTTTGAGGGAAAAGAATGCCCAGATTTAGAGTGCCAGAGGTCACTGTGGAACGGATGTCCATCTACCTGAGGGCCATCAAGGATCTGAAAGAGGATAATATTCTTTCATCCCAGGAATTGGCTGACCTGGTGGGAACCTCCGATGGACAGGTAAGAAAGGATCTTGCCTATTTTGGAGAGTTCGGCGTCCCCGGTCAGGGCTATAAAATAGGAAAACTCAAACAGGAAATTCGCCATATTCTTCGACTCGATTTAACTTCGGGAATAGCCGTAGTAGGAGTAGGAAATCTAGGGGCAGCACTTCTCACCTATCCCGGCTTCAAAAGAGAGGAATTTGAGATAAGAGCAGCCTTTGACAAGGATGAATCAAAGATTGGGAGAGTGTGGCGGGGAATAAAGGTTCAGCATGTAGACAGGATTCCACAGGTTCTATCAGAGAAGCACATAAAGATAGGGGTCATTACTACTCCGGCCATGGCTGCCCAGGAAGTAGCTGACAAATTAGCAAAAGGTGGAGTAAAAGGAATCTTAAACTTTGCTCCGGTGAGAATATCCGTTCCCAAAGAGATAAGACTAAAGAACGTGGACTTGAGTATGCAACTGGAAACTCTATCTTATTTTCTGGGAGAATCGACCTGATTAAGAAAAGCTTCAGGGCCCTCTTCTGCAATAGACAAATAGAAATATTTCCCATAGCATTAGGATTAATCAGCCATGGAAAAAGGTAAAGGCAAGGAAAGAATCCTCATCCTCTCCTCTTCTCCCCACATCCGGGATAAGCTTACCGTAGCCAAGCTAATGTGGGGAGTGATAATCGCCCTTAGTCCGGCTGTGGCGGCTAGTATTTACTTTTTTGGCCTCCAGGCAGTAAAGTTGATCGTTGTTTGTAGTCTGGTTAGCCTGGCTGCAGAATATATTTTCTTATGGTTGAGAGGCAAAAGTTTTCCCCAGGATCCGAGTGCTCTCCTTAGCGGCCTTCTTTTAGCTTTGGTTCTTCCTCCCACTTTACCTTTATGGAGCGCCGTCTTAGGAGCGGTCTTTGCTATTATCGTGGGTAAACAGATATTCGGGGGACTGGGGTACAATATATTCAATCCTGCCCTTATTGGAAGAGCCTTTCTGGCTGCTACCTTCCCCGTCCTCATGACCACCTGGGTAAAGCCTTTTAGCCTGGCAGCTATAACTACAGCTACGCCTCTGGGACTCATGAAGTTTGAATCCCAGTCAACTTCTCTTATTAAACTTTTCTATGGCCATGTGGGAGGTTCATTAGGAGAAACCTCAACTCTGGCTCTTCTTATAGGAGGAGCCTATTTACTCATTAGAAGATATATTGATTGGAGGACTCCCCTTTCCTATCTTGGTACTGTAGCCCTATTAAGCGGAGTATTTTATTTAATTAGCCCCCATCAGTATGGAACTCCCCTCTTTAGTCTTTTAGCGGGAGGGCTAGTGCTGGGAGCCATCTTCATGGCCACCGATCCGGTTACCACCCCGGTTACCAAGCTCGGTAGATGGATCTTTGGCCTGGGAGCGGGGGTTGTGGTGGTAGTCATTCGTAATTGGGGAGGATATCCGGAAGGAGTAATGTTTTCCATTCTTCTTATGAATGCCTTTACCCCTTTATTAGATAGGTATATCAAGCCAAAGGTTTTCGGGAGCAAGGAGCTTTGAGAAAATCGGTCCAGATGGTTCTGGTCTTGTCCATAGTGGGTGTAGTCTCTGGAGGGGCTCTGGTGGGAATATACCGGTATGCCCAACCCCGAATAGAGGAAAACAGGAGAAGAGCCCTCAGAGCGGCTATCATTGAGGTATTACCTGGGGCAGAGAGCTACCAGGCTATGGTGAAAGAAGGTAAAACGATTTATAAGGGATTCGATTCTTCAGGGCGGCTCATTGGATACGCCTTTACGGCAAAAGGGCCGGGATATCAGGGTACTATTGAAGTAATGATTGGGGTGGATCCTGAGCTTCAAAAAACTAAAGGAATAGAGGTTCTGGAATCGGTGGAGACGCCCGGGCTGGGAGCAAAAATCACCGAAAAATCCTTCGGGGATCAATTCAGGGATCTTGTAATCCGACCCCTCATCGAGCTCATTAAGGGCAAACCCCCCGAAAAGCCCAATCAAATCCAGGC
>JBHIAL010000169.1:0-3725 GCA_046758525.1 bacterium | reverse complement strand
TACTCTTCCTCCTTTAAGGGTCTTAATCTCAAGAATATCTCGGGACTCTTCCCCTCCGTCGCTGTATATCAGCTTCGAGGAAAGTCCCTCGATTCCCGTGTAAACCTTCTAAATAATTTATGTCCAAGCAGGGTCTATCTCGGTAAGCTATAGATCACCACCTCCCTCCTTTAGGGTTTTGACCCTCTTGAACATAATCAAGTTTAATTTTACAATACCTTGCGCAATTGTCAAAATAGCTAAGGGACTATGGCTATCTTAATTCCACTCTGATGAAGATGCATCTCGAGGGCCTTTACTGTCTCACTAAGGGGAACCTCAGCGGTCACCAGTAAATCCTCCAGCATCATGCGACGGGTAATCAAATCATAGGCCATCTTTACATGACGGGGAGTAGTATGAAAAACGCCTTTTAAAGTGAGCTGGGAGTAATGCAGAAGTTCTGTACCTACCGTGATAGTGGTACCAGCTTTGCAGCCCCCAAAGAGAAGAACCTTACCTGCCTTCCTTGCCATGAGTATGGTCATCTCCCAGACTTCAGGAAATCCAGTTGCCTCTATGGCTACATCCACTCCCCTTTTGTCTTCCGTGAGCTCTCGTACTGAGGCTACCTGATTTTTGGTGTGGGCCACGTGTATCGCCTCGTCAGCTCCCATTTTTCGGGCTACGGCAAGCCTTTGCTCCGAGAGATCGCAGCTAATCACTCTTGCCCCTTTGAGCTTGGCCAATCTTACAAACATAAGACCAATGGGTCCGGCACCATTTATAAGCACCGTATCACCCAATTGAATACCAATCTCATCAGTGCCATAGACCACACAAGACAAGGGTTCTAAAAGCGCGGCTGCTTTATAGGAAATTTCATCCGGGATCTCGAATAGATTCTGCTCAACAATAGCTGAGGGAACTTTAATATATTCGGCATAGGCACCTAACAACAAATTATCGATCAGGAACTCACACATGCTGTGATAACCCTTCTTGCAATAATAACATCTCCCGCAGGGTGCAGTATTATGTCCCACTACCCTCATCCCTTCCTTGAATCCAGAGACATTTTCTCCCACTTCTACAATATCCCCGGCCCATTCGTGGCCAAAAAGACAGGGAGGCTTAAATAAAGAATAACCCCGGCGATAACTTTTAACATCCGTTCCACAGGTCAAGGCTATCTTGACCCTTACCAGAACTTCCTTATCCCCTACGCGGGGTAGCTCAACTTCCTCAACCCGAATATCTCCCGGAGCATAAAACACAGCCGCTTTCATTTTCTCCATTCTCTGAAAACTCCTTCCTAAGATGCACCTATCACTTTCAATCTCACATCCCAATCATCCCAGACCCTCTGGTAAAGGTTCTGGTAAAGCTGGTAAATGGGTTGATATTTTTGGTGATTTTCTGGATGAGGATAATATTCCTTTTCAAACTTCACCACTCTCTTTACTGCATCCTCCATATGAGGATAAATTCCTATTGCAACTCCGCCACCGATGGCAGCACCAAGTGCCCCCAGTTCAGTGCTCCGAAGAGTCTTAATAGTTTTTCCAGTGACATCAGCAAAGATCTGACACCAGAGGCTACTTTTTGCTCCTCCACCAGTGAGTGCGACCTCGGAAATCTGAACAGGTATGTGTTTGAAACAATCAAGCATAGAAAGAGCCACTCCCTCGTAAACAGATCGAAGCAGATGCCAGCGAGTGTGTCTCAAGCTAATACCGAAAAATTGTGCTCTGGCAGATGGTTTGACAAAAGGGGCCCGTTCACCACCCGGATTTATATAGGGATGATAGAGAACCCCCTCTGAACCCAGGGGAATCTCTTTTACCCTTTCCTCCAGGACATCGTAAAGGTTCCCTTCCCTCTTTTTAGCTACGCCAACCTCGGAGGAACAAAATTCCTTGATAAACCAATCGAGATTAGGCGTTCCGGCCATGCTGGGCATAGAGCGTATGAATTTGTCCGGCAAAGCATGAACCAGAGTCATCCCCACCCCAACAGGCTCTAAAATGAGCTGATCGGTAACCACTGCATTAAAGCAGGTAGTGCCAACAATGGAAAAGGCCTGTCCGTCATAGATGGCCCCCAGTCCTACCGGAGTAGCCACCACATCAATCATCCCGGAGATAATGGGCGTCCCTTCCTTTAGACCAGTAGCTTCAGATGCCTCGGAGGTTACCTCACCCGCTACCTCGGCGGAAGGGATAATTCTGGGAAACAAATCTTGATAAGCTAACAAACCAAATAACTTGAATAACTCATCAGAATAAACCCTATTCTTGATGTTGATGGGAGCCCTTGAGGCATCAGACGGATCAGTGCTTACCTTGTCTGAGAGCTTTAACTTAATCCAGTCTTTGGCGAAGAGAAAATGTTTGGCTTTCTTCAGGGAATGAGGTTCGTTCTTTTCCAGCCATTTAATAATAGCCGCAGGAGCTCCTGAGAAAGTGGCGGACCCGCTAACTCGAAATCCGGCTAAATCAGTACCTTCTTTTCCCCAGTGGGTGACCACTTCACCGGCACGGCCATCTAGCCAGAGAATGGCTTTTCTTACTGGTTTCAAATACTTATCTACCAATCGACAACCATCACCCTGACCACTAATTCCTACCACGGCAATATTGTTAGCCACCAGACCACTCTTTTTGAGCGATCCTTGTATCGTCTCTCTCACTGCCTGCCATACCTCATTCATATCCTGTTCAGCCCAACCAGGCTTTGCCGTTTCAATGGATAGTCTTTTACTGGAAAAAGATACCTCTTCTCCTTCTAAGTCAAAAATGACCGTCTTGACCACGGAAGTCCCGGCATCTATTCCTAGAAGAAATTTCTCCGACACTTTACGAGGACTCCGGCGTCATAGTTACCTTAATAGCATTATCGTTTCTTTTCTCAGCGGTTTCTATAGCCTCTCTCCACTTCTTCAGCGGAAAGTTATGAGTCACTATCCTCTCAGTCTTAACCAACCCTTCACTGAGGTAGCGGATAGCTAAAGGATAGGTGTAGGCACCCAGATGTCCACCTACAATCTCCAGTTCCTTTATATCGCTGATTATACTAAAATCTATGCAAGTTTTCTCAGCGAATACACCGAATTCCATTAATCTGCCCCGACGACGAAGCATCTGGACCGCGGCCTCAACAGCGGCCGAGCTTCCACTAGCCTCCAGAACTACATCACAGCCCAAACCATTGGTTACATCCCTCACCTGCTCGACAAGATTACCCTCACCTGGATTAATAGTCACCTCTGCACCCAATTCTTTGGCTATTTTTAATCGTGTTTCCACCGGATCCGACACAATTAATAGCTTGGGATTTTTAAGTTTTGCTACCTGAAGCATAAAGAGCCCGATGGCTCCAGCTCCGGTTATTACCGCGATATCCCCGAGCTGAAGATTTGCCCTCTCCACCCCGTGGATAGCACAGGCCAAAGGTTCTACAGCAATAGCTACCTCATAGGGGAGATCTTTAGGGACTTTCCAGATCAGGGAACGATGGGGGTATTTCAAATACTCGGCCCAACCTCCGTGGGGCCCGGAAACTCCGAAAACTTCATGCACATCACACATATGATACAGCCCCCGCCTACAGAAATAGCACTCCTCACAGGGAACTATTTGCTCAGCTATAGCCTTGTCTCCTATCTGCAAACCGTATTTTTCTTTTGCTCCCGGTCCCAGCTCAACGACCTCACCGATAAACTCATGCCCGGCCACAATGGGAGC
>JBHIAL010000168.1:0-3784 GCA_046758525.1 bacterium | reverse complement strand
CTAGAAATTATGAAATTCAAGGTAAGAGTGGTCTATCCAAGAGTTTTTAAAAGATCTTCTAGAGAAAGAGTATTTGTAACATCAGAGCTTTCCAGCCATCCTCGGCGGGCAGTAATTACTCCCAAAGGCATCAAATCCAATCCCGGTAAATTATGGGCATCGGTGTTTATGACTAGTTTCACGCCTCTTTTTTTTGCCTCCATCACCCAGACATCGGTAAGGTCCAACCTCTCTGGTTGAGCATTGATCTCCAGCCAGATATCTTTGTCGTTGGCTACCTCTAAAACTTTATCTAAGTCAATAGCATAAGGTTCCCTTTCGCCTAACAGTCGACCGGTAGGATGAGCAAAGATGCGAACAAATGGATTCTGCAAGGCCTTAACCACCCGATCGGTGATAGTTTTTTTATCCTGTTTAAAACCAGTATGCAAGGCAGCCACTACTATATCCAGCTGTTTTAAAATCTCCTCAGGATAGTCAAGACTCCCATCTTTTTTAATGTCTACCTCACTACCCGCCAATACCCGAAAGTCGGTAAGATGAGAGTTTATATCTCTTATTTCCTTGATCTGAGCTAGAAGTGTCTTTTCACTCAGACCCCCTCCTATTCTCAGGGAACTGGAATGGTCGCATATGGCTATATACTCATAGCCTTTCTCTTTTGCCTTTTCAATTAAGTCTTTAATGGAAGTAGTCCCATCGCTTGCCTGACTGTGAATATGTAGATCACCCTTTATCTCATGGTTTTCTAGTAACTTAGGTAGCTTTCCCTCTTCAGCTAACTCAACCTCTCCTCTATCCTCCCTCAACTCAGGTGGAATGAGAGGAAGATCTAATAGGCTGTAGACCTCCTCTTCTTCTTTTCCTCCTAGCTTTTTCCCCTTCTGAGTAAAAACCCCGTATTCATTAATCTTTAAGCCTCTTTTTATGGCCCTTTCCCTTAAGTTTATGTTGTGGGGTTTGGAACCAGTGAAGTACTGAAGGGCAGCTCCAAAAGAATCCGGTAAAACCACTCTAAGGTCCATCTGAAGGCCCTGGCGGGCCAGGATACTTGACTTGGTCTCCCCCTTGGCCAGAACCTCCTCAACCGGGGAAAGCTGAACAAAGGCATCCATGATAGGGTGAGAATTAGCAGAGGAGACCAGTATATCTATATCCCCAATGGTTTCTTTTCCTCTCCTCAGACTCCCCGCAGGAGATATTCTCTCTATCCAGGCGGAAGCCTCATCTTTCAATTCGGCAACCATCTCTTCCACTATGGGCAGAGCTTTCCCCAGTAAGATACGGGCCCTGCTAGTTCGATAAAGCCTTATCCCTCGTAAGATATTCTCTTCAGTTTTCGCTCCCATACCTGGTAGATCTCGTAGCTTACCAGATTGGACAAATTGCTCCAGATCAGAGATATTCTTGACCTTTGCCGTCTGGTAAAGAAGCTTCACGGTCTTTGGACCTATCTCAGGAATGGAAAGAAGTTCTCTTACACCCTCGGGAATTTCCGCCTTTAATTTCTCATGAGCTGGAAGCCTGCCGGTATTGAGAATAGCGTCGATCTTCTCCAACATTCCTTTACCTATTCCGGGAATGCCTGCCAATCTGCCCTGACGGTGAAGTTCCTCCAGATTGCCTGGCAGGTGCTCTAAGGTTTCGGCAGCCTTCTCGTAAGCCCTTACTCGAAAAGGGTTCTCTCCTTTAATAGAAAGAAAATCGGCCATTTCCCTAAAAATTTGACAAATTTTAGCCGAATCTACCTTCATTTAGTTTTTTCCATATCTTTCTTACTTGCTCTCTTGTCTTGTCAACACTCCCCTCATTCTCAATGACAAAGTCAGCCCTCTTGATTTTTTCACTCTGAGGAAACTGAGCTTCCATTATTCCCTTGATTTCCATCGGACTAAAATCGCCCTGGTCTCTAATCCTTTTCAACTGAGTATGGTAAGGTGTGGTAACTACAAGAATCTTATCTACCAGAGAATCCCATCCTGCTTCTAAAAGTACCGCCGCATCTATGACAATAAGATTTGATCGGCTGGCCTTGATTTTCTTCTTTATCTCTTTAACCATGAGAGGATGAAGGATTGAATCTAGTAGTTCCAGTTTTTTTTTATCTTTAAAGACCAGATTTCTTAGCTTTTTTCGTGAGATATTTCCCTTTCCATTGAGTATCCGCTCAGTAAAAATGCTCACCACTCTTTTTTTAATTTTCTCTTTCTCAAGAAGCCGATGCCCTATCCCATCTGCCTCAATGACCTCCGCCCCCAGATCCTCAAACATATGGGATACAGTGGTCTTACCACACCCAATATTGCCGGTAAGCCCGATTACTTTATTTTTTGGCCACGTTTCCAGAATCTTCTTTGCCTTCTCCAAAGCCTTACCCCGGTGACTGATACGGTTTTTTTCTTTCAGGCTTAGCTCGGCGAAGGTTCGGTCGTAACCCTGAGGTTGAAATAATGGATCGTAGCCAAATCCGGCGTTTCCCCTCATACGCTGAACGATCCTTCCTTGGCAAGTTCCCTCTACGGTGATTTCTCTTCTATCTCCATCGCTGATCACCATTACACATCTGAAAGTTGCCCTACGTCTCTGAAGAGGAACTTTTTTCAAAAGGGAAAGAAGTTTTCTATTATTCTCCTCGTAGGAAACTCCCTCGCCGGCAAATCGAGAAGAAAGAACGCCTGGAGCTCCCCCTAGGGCTTCTACTTCTAATCCCGTATCGTCTGCCAGGACAATTTTGTGCGCAAATTTAGCCACCGTCCTGGCTTTGACTTGTGCATTCCCATAGAGAGTGTCCTTATCCTCCACCAGAGGGGGGAATCTAGGAAAGTCTTTAAAGGTTAAAATTTTTATGGGGAAGTTCCGGAAAGCGTCCTTTATTTCCCTGATTTTATCCTCGTTTTTGGTAGCTAATAGCAGTTCCATTCATCTATTCCTATCGCATTTTTCTGCACTTGAATAATCTTTCCTATCCCAACCTCGGCCAGATCCAGTAGCTCGTTTAGCATAGCTCGGGAAAAAGAAGTTCCCTCCCCGCTTACCTGTAGCTCCACTAATTTTTTTTTGCCTGTCATTACGACATTCATATCCACACTGGCCTGAGAATCTTCTTGAAAAGATAAATCGAGAAGTTTTTCTCCCCGACTAATTCCTACACTGACTGCCGCTAAAGAGTCTTTAATGACGGAATCCTGCACTATCCCCCTTTCCCTCAGCCATCTATCAGCGTCCACCAAGGCCACAAAAGCTCCGGTAATGGAAGCACATCTTGTTCCTCCATCTGCCTGAAGGACATCACAATCAATCCAGATAGTGCGTTCCCCTAGCCCGGTTAGATCCACCACTGCTCTAAGAGACCTGCCAATTAATCTCTGGATCTCATAAGACCTGCCTCTTCGCTGGTCTACTTCTCTCGGGCACCTCGTAGGGGTTGAGTAGGGAAGCAAACCATATTCTGCCGTGAGCCAACCCTCTTTTCCTCCCCGGAGAAAAGCAGGAACGCCCTCCTCTACCATGGCGGCACAAACTACTTTGGTGTCTCCAAAGCTTATAAGAGTCGAGCCCTGGGCATATTTAACAAAGTTTCTTTTTATGGTAACTTTTCGCAGCTCATTGGCTGGGCGTCCATTCCTTCTCAGCATCGCTTCCTCTCATCCATAAGATACTCGAGGGGGGAAATAGGGCTTCGCCGATTCCTTCGGAATGCCCCCCTCGACGGCTCGATCGGCAAAGCCGACTCTCGCTTCGCTCGAGCAAGTCGAGCCTGCTCCCCTCTTTTTTCTGATATTTG
>JBHIAL010000167.1:0-3798 GCA_046758525.1 bacterium | reverse complement strand
TCTTCTGCCTACCAATCACAGATCTTCCGGGGAGCTATTCAGTCCATCAGTCAGGGTCAGATGATAGCGGCCCGTTCTCTAGGAATGAGCAAATTTCAGGCAATTCGGCATATTATTTTGCCTCAAGCCCTCCGGCTTTCCCTTCCTCCCTGGTCAAATGAGTATTCAAGCGTGATCAAGGATACATCACTTGCCTATGCGGTAGGAGTTATAGAGCTGGTGAGGGAAGGAAGGTACATCATTGTGAGAACTTTTGAGCCAATGATAATATATATTACCATTGCTCTCATCTACTTTATTTTGACCTATGCGGGCAATAAATCACTGGGATATCTGGAAGAAAAGCTTAGGATCCCAGGGTTTGAGACCAAAGGCAAGAAGGAATGATTGATGTCAGCTGACCAAGCTGTAACCTTAAAGGTGGAGAATATACACAAAAGCTACGGCAGAGAAAAGGTTTTAAGGGGAATTTCCTTTGAGGTAAAGAAGGGAGAAACCAAGGTCATTATTGGACCCTCGGGAACGGGGAAAAGTACCCTTCTTCGCTGTGTCAATCGACTGACCATTCCTGATGCAGGGAGAATCTGGCTCGATGGAGTCGAGACAACCCATCCCCGGACCGATATTAATAAGGTCCGCCAATCTATCGGCATGGTCTTTCAGGATTTTAACCTCTTTTCCCACCTCTCAGCTCTGGATAATGTCCGGATAGGCTTAATTAAAGTAAAAAAAATGGAGAAAAGAGAGGCTACCGAGGAGGCCATGAGGCAGCTTACCCGGGTGGGATTGGAAGATAAAGCAGCCTCTTACCCGGCTGAACTATCCGGTGGTCAGCAGCAGCGGGTAAGCATTGCCAGGGCCCTGGCCATGGGACCTAAACTGATGCTTTTTGATGAGCCAACCTCGGCCCTCGATCCAGAGTTGATTGGAGAAGTTCTCGAGGTGATGAGGGATCTAGCAGAAAGTGGTATGACCATGGTGGTGGTCTCTCATGAAATGGGATTCGCTCGCTCTGTTTGTAACGAAATTATCTTCATCGAGAATGGAGTGATAGTCGAGCAGGGACTACCTGGGGTCTTGTTTGAAAATCCAGAGCATCAGCGGACCAGGCAATTTCTTTTCAAAATAACCGAGCTGTACGGAAAATCGGAGAGAAAATGAATTTTTTTGAGCTAACTTATGACATACTTCCCGCTTTACTCAAAGGGACTGTGGTGACTCTGGAGCTCACTGCTTGCTCCATTTCCCTGGGGTTTGTGCTGGGAATTGCTCTAGCTCTGGGACGATTATATGGCAACCGTCCCATTTCCGCCTTCAGCGCCGGTTACATCCAGTTTTTTCGGGGTACCCCTCTTTTAGTACAGTTGTTCATCCTCTACTATGGACTTCCTCGCTACGATATAAGGCTTTCCTCTTTTGTAGCCGGTATCCTGGGGTTGGGATTAAATAGTGCTGCTTATCAAGCAGAATATTTCCGGGGAGCCATTCAATCTATCAGCCGGGGCCAGATGATGGCGGCCAGAGCTATTGGGATGAGTCGGTTTAAGACAATTCTAAATATCATCTTACCCCAGGCTCTCAGAATCGTTATTCCTTCCTGGTCAAATGAGTTAATCTACACCCTTAAATATTCCTCGGTTGCCTACATGATAGGAGCTCCTGAGCTGATGGCTCAGGGTAAGTTTATCGCTGCGGAGAACTTTAGGTATTTTGAGGTTTTCCTGGTGGTGGCTTTTATATATCTGGTTGCAGTACTTATGGTCTCCCGGGTTTTGAATGTGGTGGAAAAACGAGTAAGAATTCCCGGTCTGCAAATGGCACAATAAATCCGTGATTGAAGAGTTCCTCAGGAATTTTTGCTATACTAGCCAAAGGCTTAAGCTCTGGCAGAAATCAACCAAGCCGATCTCCTTTTTTTAAATCTCTCCAGGATAGTTCTCTCATGATTTGTGGAAAGTCAATCCATACCAGAATAAAAAATAAGAGGCCTACCAGAGATACCATTGATTTAGAGGGACCCCGGTAGCGATGGATAAAAACCGGAAAAATTCTCCCTTCTTTATATATGGCCTGAATGTTGATTCGATCACCTTCTCTGAATTTTTCTGAACCAACAAGCTTAAACATAACTCCCATTTCTCTGACTATTACCGGATTTGTCGAGATAACCCTAGCTTTATAAAACTCCACTTTTTTTCCTTCCCATTTTTGAGGATGGGCGAAAAAGTCAAGGTAATCTACGTTATTCTTCATCATCAAGGAAGTGGTGGAAAGAGGAATAGCCAGGGCAACCAATATCAAAGGAAAAGCGACTTTTAAATTGGGAGTTCTTACAGAAAGAGGACTTTTAAGCGGCCTTTTCCCCAGAAGAGAGATAACTAAAACTCCTATAGCCAATGCTCGCAGGAGAAAGGAGATATTATCACCCTGCCAGAATAAATTAAAGGAGAACTGTCTAAAAGAAAAGGGGTAGAAAAGTAGTACCCCACTTCCTATCCTATACTGGGTGAGATCCAAAGCAAAGTGAAAAACAGCCCCTAGAAAAATCAAGAAGAAGCATTTTTTAAAATTTTTAGTGAATAAAGAGATCACCGAGGCAACTACAGCAGCCATAAAAGGGGTATGAAAAGGCATAAAATAAAGATGTGAACTAATGTAGTCCAGGTGAGCAAAATCTGTAAAGTAAAGAGCTATTCGGGAGAGATCTGGAAGGAGGGATCCCAGGAAAAACAGCTTGAGGTCCCTCAGTTTAATGAGACGTGCCATAATATAGGCAAATCCGAGGTGCACAACCCAGTCCGGCATTTAGAGTTCCTTTATTGAATTCAGGAGAAAAAAGTTAATTTCTTGAGCATAGGCAATAGCTCAGGGAGCCGATTAATTTCGTAGTCAGGGCGAAAAGATTTGTGGTTAGACCGCCTTTTCCCTCGATTAATCCAGATGCTGACCATGCCAACAAGTTTTGCTCCCGCGATATCGGTTTTAAGTAGATCTCCTACGTGAATAGCTTCTTTCGGCGGAACTTTTAGTAGCTTTAAGGCTTGGCTAAATATGAGGGGGTTGGGTTTACTGTATCCCACTTCATCAGAAAAGACGGTGCAGTTAAAAAATTTCAGAACTCTTAGGGATTCCAAAATTTTTCTCAAAATTCTGCCCGGCGTAAAGCCTGAATCAGACACCAGGCCCAGGGGGTATTTTTGGTAGAGTGATTCCAGGGTGAATTTTACTCCATCAAGCAGAGTAGGAGGATCCTCAAGAATAACCCCTTCAAAATCTCTGACAATCGCTAATTTCAGGCCTTGCTTTATTTCTATACCCAGTTTCTTTAAAATCATGTCTACCCTTTCTTTTACTGAAACAAAACGATATTGCCTCCCTGAATCTGGCCGCCAGAGATCCTGAATAGAGGTATATACCTGCCTGATGACTTTTTCATTTGAAAAGGCCTTTTGTTTATCCAGTAGCTCCAGCAGGTGTTCAATCCGTAAAGAAGTATAATCCTTCTCACAAATTAAGGTATTCCATAAGTCAAATGTAATTGCCTTTATCATTTTTCCTCCCATCATTGGTTGATGGTCTAATCCTGGTGAGCTCTGGTTAGCTTGTGGGTTCGGGGGGCGTGGAAATAAAAATATCAAAATGGCCTTAAGATGTCAAATCTAGTGAAGTTGGAAAATTTTCTTCCATAAAAGAATTATAGACTAAAGTTATCTACAAGCCTGGAGACAAATTTTACTTTTTCTATATCAGCATTTGGGGGTACTTCGTCAGATACCCCCAAGATTAGATGGGGAGAAA
>JBHIAL010000166.1:0-3809 GCA_046758525.1 bacterium | reverse complement strand
CACATTAACTTGACCG
This sequence comes from bacterium, assembly GCA_046758525.1. GTDB lineage: Bacteria > Aerophobota > Aerophobia > Aerophobales > AE-B3A > AE-B3B. The sequence goes on along the minus strand of JBHIAL010000166.1, from coordinate 3,793 downwards.
GAAATAATCCTCTTATTGGACCTAACGATGAGAGGTTAGGTCCCCGCTTTCCCGATATGTCAGAGTCTTACGATAAAGAGTTAATTGAACTTACTAGAAGGATAGCTATCGAGGAAAAAATTAGTACCCAGAAAGGAGTTTATGTTGGGTTGACCGGACCAAATTTTGAAACCCCAGCCGAATATAGATTCTTACGCCTTATTGGAGCTGATGCTGTGGGTATGTCTACTGTGCCCGAAGTCATTGCGGCACGACACAGTGGTCTGCGAGTGCTAGGTATAAGTTGTATTACCGATGAGTGTATACCGGATAGATTAGAACCGGTCGATTTCCGTAAAGTTATCCAAGTAGCCAAAAAAGTAGAGCCAGTGCTAACCAGGTTGGTCAAAAGAGTGCTAAGGGAAATTTGAATGGACTACAGCAGGACTCTTAATCTTCCTACCACAGCTTTTCCCATGCGGGCACGTCTTTCTCAAAAAGAGGTAGAAATTCTTCGTTTTTGGGAGAAGGAAAAAATCTACCTGAAGATAAGGAAAAAGGGAAAGGGATTGCCCAATTACACGCTTCATGATGGTCCTCCTTATGCCAATGGAGACATCCATCTTGGACAGGTTCTCAACAAAATACTCAAGGATACAGTTGTTAGATATAAAACTATGCGAGGTTTTGATGCTCCCTTTGTCCCAGGCTGGGACTGTCACGGTCTCCCCGTAGAACATCAGTTGTTCAGGGAACTGGGTATAAGCAAGAATGAGATTTCTCAATTGGAATTCAGAAAAAGGGCAAGAGAGTACGCTACCCACTTTGTCCACAGACAAAGAGAAGAATTCAAGAGACTGGGAGTCTTCGGCAGGTGGGAAAATCCCTATCTAACCATGGATCCTAAATATGAGGCTGAGATCGTCAAAATTTTCGGGAGTCTCTTTCAAAAAGGTTACATTTATAGGGGACTAAAGCCCATTCATTGGTGCTTTAACTGCCAGACAGCTTTGGCTGAGGCAGAGATTGAATATAGAGAAAGAGAGTCTCCCTCCGTGTGGGTTAAATTTCAGGTAAAGGATCATTTTCGGTTCTTACCATCCGGTCTAAAGGTGTATTTTTTAATCTGGACGACCACCCCCTGGACTCTGCCCGCAAATCTGGGGATAGCTCTCCACCCTGATCTTTCCTACTGCTTTGCTCAGGTAAAAGAAGAAGTTTTCATCCTAGCTAAGGATCTGGTTGAGAAAGTTAAGAAAGAAACTGGAATAGACGAGATAAAGGTATTGGGAACAGTCAAAGGAAAGGAACTTAAGGGAATAAAGTATACTCATCCCTTTATGCCGAGAGAGTCGGAGATTCTCCTGGCAGATTTTGTAACTCTGCAGGAAGGAACAGGATGTGTACATGTTGCTCCTGGACACGGTGAGGAGGACTATGAGCTTGGTCGAAGGCATAATCTGCCAATTCTCTCTCCGGTCGATGATGAAGGTAAATTTACCTCAGAGGTGGAAGAGTTAAAAGGAACGAGTGTTTTTGGGGCAAACCCCTTAATTATAAAAAGGCTAAAACGAGATGGTTATCTGTTATTTGATGGGAAAATTCGGCATTCCTATCCTCACTGTTGGAGGTGTGGGTCTCCCCTGATTTTTCGTGCTACCCCTCAGTGGTTTTTGAATGTGGATGGGCACGATTTGAGAAATAGATCTTCAGAAACTGTGCTTAAGAAAGTGGAATGGATTCCTCATCAAAGCAGAATGAGAATCAAGAGCATGCTTGAAGAAAGACCGGACTGGTGCCTTTCGCGACAGAGATACTGGGGAGTAGGGATTCCCGTGGTCTACTGCCAGAGGTGTGGCCAGGCCATAATAGATAAGGAAATCATCAGTAATGTTGAGGCCTTGACAGCTGAAGAAGGATCCGATACCTGGTTTGAAAAAAGAGTGGAAGAGATACTTCCCCCAGGATTTAAGTGTCCTAAATGTGGAGAAGATAAGTTTCGAAAAGAAGGAGATATTGTAGATGTGTGGTTTGAGTCCGGGGTATCGCATCAGGCAGCTGTTGCCCGAGAGAGATCCCTGCAGGATCCTGCTGACCTTTATCTAGAGGGATCGGATCAACATCGAGGCTGGTTTCAAAGCTCCCTTCTTACTTCTATGGCTCTTAAAGGAAGAGCTCCCTATCGAAAGGTTCTCACCCATGGATTTGTGGTGGATTCTCAAGGGAAGAAGATGTCCAAATCCCGGGGTAATGTGGTAGATCCTCAAAAAATAGTAGAAGACAAAGGTGCCGATATCTTGAGACTCTGGATATGTTTAGAGGACTACACCCGGGACATTAGAATTTCTGATGAGATACTAAATTACGCAGTAGAAGTATATCGAAGGATAAGGAATACTTTCCGATTCCTTCTGGGAAATCTCTATGACTTTCATCCTTTTCAAGATACTCTCCCCCTTAAGGGGATGAGAGAAATAGACAGATGGATACTTTCTCGCCTACAATCTATAATTGAACTCACCACAGTAAGCTTTGAGGCATTTAAATTCTACGAAGCTGTTCATCTACTCCATAATTTCGCTGAGCATGATTTGAGTTCTTTCTATTTTGATGTACTCAAGGATAGGCTTTATACCTTTCCCGCTAAATCGGAAGGAAGGAGATCCGCTCAAACAGCACTGTGGTATTTACTTTTAAATTTGACTCTCCTTATGGCACCCATCCTGTCTTTTACTTCCGAAGAGGTATGGGGATATATTAAGAAAAAAGGGTTAAGAACCGAAGGAATAGCCTCTAAAAAACAAAAAGCGGAATTGAAAAATAACATGCCTGAGAGTGTCTTCCTATCGGCCTGGCCCAAGAAAAATGCAGAGATGGTGGATGAGAATTTAGAAAAAGAGTGGCAGCAAATACTAAAGGTTAGAAGCAAAGTGCTAAAAAAATTAGAGGAAGCAAGAGAAGCGAAGAAAATTGCTTCTTCCCTTGAGGTTAGCATTCTGATACAGGGCCCTGTATCTCTCATCTCGCTGTTAGAAGGTTTAGGCGATGGATTAAAGGAGGCTTTTATAGTTTCAGAAGTGCAGCTAAAAGCTGCCCCAGAAATCAAGATTAAAGTAAAAAGAGCGGAGGGGAGAAAATGTGAGCGGTGCTGGAATTACAGCCCCCGCGTGGGAGAGGATAAAGAACACCCCACCCTCTGTGAAAGATGCTGCAAAGTAATAGCTAGCCTTACAAAACAGACCCTATGATTCTGTTTCTCGTAGCTTTTCTTATCTTTCTCACCGATTGGATAAGCAAACTTTGGGTCAGGCAGAATTTTTCTCCCGGTATGTCTATACCCTTAATTGAAGATTTCTTTTACTTGACTCGTGTTGAGAATTCAGGGTTTTTTTTCGGTCTGGTTTCTCTTAAGGAATCTTTATCCATACCTGCCAATGTGTTGGCAATCCTTTGTCTAATAATTCTGGGGAGAAGGATTTCACGAAAAAGATCGTGGGGCAGGATTGGCTTGGGTTTAATGGTAGGAGGGGCAGGGGCAAATTTTTGGGATCGGCTGGGAGACGGCCAGGTGACAGATTTTTTGGATTTTCGTCTTTGGCCTGTCTTCAATCTCGCTGATGTAGCAGTTTGTGCAGGAGTGGCTATCTTCATTTGGGTATTCCTAGTGCCAATTTGCAGAGATGTATCCGATTCTTTTTAAAGTAGGTCCATTTGTCATTCATACTTATGGGGTTTTGGTAACCTTAGGATTTTTACTTGGCCTTAGCTCATTCCTGTACGCAGCTCGGAAAAAAAATCTGGAAGAGGGAAAGAT
>JBHIAL010000165.1:0-3810 GCA_046758525.1 bacterium | reverse complement strand
ACTCTCCGGATCCGCAATCCGGCGCTCTATCCAATTGAACTACAAGCGCAAAGTCCTCATAAAGTTCAATGAAAGGTTTCTGCATCCATTAGTTTCAATCGTGCCATGAAGGTTGCTTCTTAGGCTGCGAGTCTATTTTGTTTTTGGCGTGACAATGAGTGCTTTTCTTAATATAGCAAAAAATCTCTTCTTGTCAATTTTTGGGTTCCATTTATTAATTGAAAATTAAACGGGAGCTGCTTCTCGATAATTTAAACTTTAAGAATGGAAGGAATGCTTAAATCAGCTTTACTATTAAACAACATAGCGAATATTATTCGAATGGCCAAATGTAGGGTTAAATTAATTCTGCTCCGGTAATTAATTTAACAATTTCATCCCCGCTAGTCTCACTTTTTAACTTTGATCCTATTCTCTTTCCTCCTCGGAGAACTATAATTCTCTCTGCTACACTGAAGACGTGTCTCAAATTGTGGCTGATAACAATAACGGAAGCCCCGTGTTCCTTTAATTGTCTCACCAGACCTAGTACTTTTCGTGATTCTTCCACCCCTAATGCTGCTGTTGGCTCATCCATAATAATTATCTTTCTCCCCCAGGCGATAGCTCGTCCCACAGCTAGTGCTTGACGCTGACCCCCAGAAAGGTAACGCACAGCCGTCCGCAAAGATGGTAATGTAATAGACAGTTTCTTTAGAGTACGAACAGTTACCTCTTCTACCTTCTTTTTGTCAATAAAAATGCCCGATCTCCCTTTAGTGGGTTCTCTACCCAAGAAGAAATTAGCGGCTACATCGCGAGTCTCCACCAGAGCCAATTCCTGGTAGACTGTTTCAATACCCAAAGCTCTTGCGTCGGAAGGACTTTGAATCTGAATTCTCTTACCCTCAAGATAAATTTCACCTCGATCCGCAGTATATACTCCGGAAATTATCTTTATCAAAGTCGACTTTCCCGCCCCATTATCTCCAACCAAGGCCACTATCTCTTGGGGATAAAGTTCAAAATCCACATTTTCTAAGGCATGAACACCTCCAAAATACTTACAAATACCTCTCATTTCTAGTATCGGGTAAGTACCTGAGTTTTTCTTCGACGAAACCCTATCTTCCAAGTCCTCTTTTCTCCTCAGTTAAGATCATTGGGTCCTGGCTTTCTTCATTTGATCTATCATAACAGCAATAATAATTACGGCTCCTATAGCTGCCGGTTGCCAGTAAGCAGGAAAGCCCATAAGAACCAAACCATTTCGAATTACCTGCATAATTGCCGCTCCAATTAAAGTACCCCAGATACTCCCTTCTCCCCCTCTTAAACTGATACCACCAATGGCAACCGCTGCTATTATATCAAGCTCATAGCCTAGAGCAGCCGTAGGAGCAGCAACCCCAAGACGAGAGGTCATCAGTAGTCCGCCGATGGCGGCAAAGAAACCGGAAAGAGTATAAATTAGGACCTTTATTTTTCCAACATTTATACCGGTCAAAGAAGCAGAATATTCATTTCCTCCCACAGCATAGATATGATATCCAGATTTAGTGTTGTTTAAAAAAATGAAAGATATAATGGCTAATACTATCATGAAGATAACAGGCAAAGGAACTTTCCAATAAAGAATGAGGATATCTGTTTGGCCTAAGAAAAGAAAACCAGGGGGGAGATGACGAATAGGCCATCCACTGGTAAGTCCATAACAGAAGCCACGAGCAACGCTCATCATTCCTAAGGTAGCGATAAAAGGAGGCAGCTTTGTCTTACTAATCAAGATACCATTTACATATCCTGTAAAGGCTCCCAGGGCTAAGCCAGCAACTACAGATATACTAACATCCACTCCCTGCGCCAGAAGCATAGCAGTGATGATACTTGAAAGAGCCATAACAGAGCCAGGAGAAAGGTCTATGCCTCCCCCTATAATTACCATTGATTGGCCAAAAGCACTGATACCAATCCAGGAAAAAGCTCTTAAAATATTAAAGATATTGTAAGAGGTTAAAAAAGTTCCGGTGTGGATGCTTAAATACGTACCCAGCGCTATGAGGATCAACAAAATAGTTATTACTTGATTTCCTGCTACTCTAGTTATCAATCCAGAAAGTTTCTTTTGGCTACCTTCGGTTTTTATCTTACCGCCTTTGACTCTTCGTTCCATTCCTTTTTTCTCTTAAAAGAAAAAGGCCAATTCACTTATTGAAAACTGGCGAGGATAATTCCCTCGCCAGTTTTCAATCTATACCTCGTCCATATGAAAACTTCCGAGGCTAATTCTCCTATTCAGGAAAGGGAGGAGGCAAAGGTTTGGTAAAGTCGTGAGTTTCCCAGGCTTCAATCATAGCATCGACATTGTGTTCGGTTACAATATCCATTCCTGAATCAACCCAATCGGGGAATCTTTTCCCATGAGCTACATAGTCGTATAACATCTGGATTGTATCGTAGCCCCAACCCCAGTATTTTTGTCCTACCAATCCAGATACAAGACCAGCCTTCATCCATTCAAGTTCTACCGGTAAGGTATCAAAAGCGACATTCTTAAGTCTTCCAGCAAGAGAAGCTTCCTCCCACAGGGGCATTGCACCTCTACCGGCAAACATGGGCCATAGTCCCACGAAGAACCATCCGTCAAGGTCTGGATGTGCTTGCATGGCCTCTTCTACTACCTGAACACCCTGATTAATATCATCGTAGCAGGCAACAGTTGCAACGACTTCTATGCCTGGATAGTCTTTGATGCCATCCTTAAAACCACGGATTCTCTCCTCCAGGTTTAAAGCACCAGGTACACCTGTTAGAAGCGCAACTTTACCTTCCTTTCCCATGTATTTAATTAAAAGCTCGGCTGCTGCTTTACCTCCGGCGTAATTCTCTACTCCCAGATAGGCGAATCTTTTGCTCTCGGGAGCATCGGAATCCCAGGTCATAACAGGAATCCCAGCGGCTATAGCCATATCAATCACATCCACAAGAGCAGTAGGGTCATTGGCGGAAACTCCAATACCATCCACTCCTTTAGCTATGATATCTTCTATAACTCTTACCTGCTCAACAGCATCGGAAGCTACTGAACCTGTATAAATAACGTCTACACTATCTGGCCCCTTAGCAGTTATTTCTGAGGCTTTCTTAAAAGAACCGTCTCTTCCTAGAGCAAACACTGGGTTGTTGAGAGCTTTGGGAATCCAGGCAAAAACATAACTTTTAGCGGTAGCCGGAGTTACCTGAGACAAGAGAACTGTCAACAACGAAACCGACAACGTTAATGCCAGCATACCTTTCCAACCTTTAACTTTCATCTTATTGTCCTCCTTTAGACTGGGTTCGATTCTCTACAAAAGCTCCTGAAGAGAGAAGCTATTTCTTAAACACTCTCTTTTTCAGGAGACTTTTTAAACGGCCTCCTACTTTCTCACCCCCTTCGGGCCTTATTTTTAACCTTTCCCTGTTAAAGAGCTAACTTCATAGCTGATTGTTAGCAAAATTTTTTTATTTGTCAACGTGCGGCGTTTTTTGAGGGTCTATTTGAGAGAGTCCTGTGGTCTATTGCAATTTCAGGCTGTCTTTAGAGTGGTCGATAACCATAAACTAAAGTCATCTGCCCCATCAGAAGTTAACTTGAAAGGTGAGTAGACTGGGCTTTGGCGGAGAGGGAGGGATTCGAACCCTCGGGAAAGCTTTAGACCCTCCACACGATTTCCAATCGTGCACTTTCAACCACTCAGTCACCTCTCCGGCAAGTTTTTGCTCTGGCGGACGCGGTTGCAACCAATTCGAACCGCTGCCAAGATAACTGCACATATCAAAGTGCTTTCT
>JBHIAL010000164.1:0-3818 GCA_046758525.1 bacterium | reverse complement strand
TGTGTACGACTCTGGCAGGGGAAAAAAGAGAGGCAGACTATTTACTCCCAGGATCCCCTGGCTGTAGCCAGGGAGTGGGTGGAAAAGGGGGCTCAACGTTTACATGTGGTTGATTTGGATGGGGCATGGGAGGGAAGGCCACGGCATCTCAATCTAGTAGAAAGAATGGCCAGGGAAGTAGATGTCCCTCTGGAGCTGGGAGGAGGAATTAGAGATTTTTCTGTTTTAAGGAAGATTTTTGAAAAAGGGATAGATTACGCCATTTTGGGAAGCTGTGCTCTTTCTCTGACGTTTATGGAGAGAGCTTGTCGAGAATTTGGCAGTAAGATTATTGCTTCTGTTGATGCCAGGGATCACAAAGTGGTGGTACAAGGCTGGGAAAAGGAAACCCCTGTTCAGGCTAGCCATCTAGCTAAAGATTTAGCCAGGGTGGGGGTTAGCACCATAATTTTTACTGATGTTACCCGTGATGGAACTCTAAAAGGAGTGAATGTTGAGGCTGTACGAGATTTTGTTAAGGAAGTGGGTGTGGATGTGATTGTTTCAGGAGGGATATCTTCTCTTGAAGATGTAAAAAAAATTGCCAAGCTCACTAATCTGGGAGTGACTGGAATGATCATCGGTAAAGCCTTATACAGCGGTGAAATTAAATTGGAAGAGGCCCTGAAATTTTTACGAGGTGGCCAACCGAAGCGGGTAAAACCTCAATAGATTACGAAGATGTGGTTATGAGATTCGTGAAAAAGATCAGTTTCAATATGGAGGGGTTAATCCCGGCAATAATCCAGGATGTCGAAACCGGGGAAGTTCTTATGATGGCCTGGATGAACCGGGAGGCTCTGGAAAAAACCTTAGACACAGGTAAAACCCACTTCTGGAGTAGATCCAGGAAGAGGATCTGGTTAAAGGGGGAGGCTTCCGGTCACCATCAGTTGGTAAAGGAGATCCGGGTAGACTGCGATGAAGATGCTCTACTTATTAAAGTTGAACAGATAAAAGCTGCTTGTCACACCGGCTATAGATCCTGTTTTTTTAGAAGGGTGAATGAGAGAGGAGAACTAGAACTGGTGGCAAAGAAAGTCTTTGAGCCGAAAAAGATTTATAAAACCTAAACTACAAGTTGGAAGGTGGGTCCTCAGTGTTTTATAAAAGAATTTTGAAGATGAAAGCATTAGCTACATCGCTAGGGGTGAGTTTTTTCTTAGCACTCTCTTTTGCTGTCGAAGCTCAATCCTCGCCGACTATTCGGGTGAAGATCTTGGAGAAAGAAATTATACAGGCTGGTGCCACTGGTGCTTTTCGAGTTGAAGGGAAAGGAAATATTCGTCTTTTCCCACCTTCTAGCTTACCGTTAAGAATCGAGTCTTCCCCCAGCGGTATAAAGATAGACCAAAGAAATTGGGGAAGCAGTGTCTGGATAAAACCTGAGAAAGATAGTTCTCTGTGTTTAGTTGACTGGCGAAGATATCGGGGCAGTCTTCTCATTAAAAAGAAGGGTAAGTTTCTTGAGGTCATAAATGAGCTTCCTCTGGAACAATATCTTTATGGGGTGATCAAATGGGAGATTTCCCCCGACTGGCCCTTTGAGGCTGTGGCTGCCCAGGCTATTGCAGCTAGAACTTATGCTCTGAAGAAATTGGAGGCTTCTTTACCGGGAGACCAGGATTATCACCTCTTAAACACAGAGGACGATCAGGTGTACGGAGGAGTGGAATCAGAAGATCCTCGTGTCAGAACCTCGGTTGACTCCACCCGGGGCAAAGTAATCACCTATGGGGGAGAACTAATAAATGCTTATTATCATGCCTGTTCTGGAGGATATACCGCCTCCAGCGCTGACGTCTGGGGAGGACCATTTCCCTACCTCGAGGCCAAAGCCGATCCATTCTGTAAAGGCAGTCCTTATCATGATTGGAAGTGGAAAGTTGAAGCCGAAAAGCTGAGGAAGCTTCTGAGGGAAACCGGACTACCACTGGGTAAACTCTACCGGATTCAGCTACTCAGTTTTGATCAGAGTGGCCGAGTTAAACAACTAAAGATACAATACCGAGGAGGAGAAAAATATCTAAAGGGGACTGAATTTCGTAGATTAGTGGGATATGATAATATAAAAAGCACCTTGTTCAAAGTCGTCAGGCATGCCAGATATTTTATGTTCACTGGGAAAGGATCAGGCCATGGAGTGGGGATGTCTCAGTGGGGAGCCAGAGGAATGGCTGAGAAAGGGTACAGCACCGCGGAAATTCTCCAGTTTTATTATCCAGGCACAACCGTAGAACTACGCTATTAATGCGCATTCTTGACAAGATAGATCCAATATAATATTCTAAGGTTGGGTACCGAAAGATGTCCCTGGAAAAGAAGGCTGTACTGGTGGTGGTAGATGGATTAGGGGACCGGATAGCAAAAGATGGAAAAACTCCCCTGCAGCTTGCCAGAAAGCCAGTTCTTGATAAACTAGCCAGAGAAGGTTCTACTGGTTTAATGAGCACACTGGGCCGGGGAGTTATCCCGGGAAGTGATACAGCACACTTGGCTCTTTTGGGATACGATCCCGCTGTCTATTATAAAGGAAGGGGTCCTTTTGAGGCCCTAGGAGTAGGATTTGAGTTAAAGCATGGTGATGTAGCTTTCAGGTGTAACTTCGCAACTGTAGACAAGAATCTTAGAGTGATCGACAGGAGGGCGGGTCGTTTAAAGGATGAGGGTGCCCAACTTGCCAAATCTTTGCAGGGAATTAAGATAGAGGGAGTGGAGGCGATTTTCCTTCCTTCAACTGAACACAGGGGAACGTTGGTTCTGCGGGGAGACGGTCTTTCCCCCGCTGTCTCTGATACAGATCCCCACTCGTCTGGGCCACTACCTCTTTTAGAGTCAAGAGCTCAAAATAGTGGCCAGGCAGCAAAAAGAACGGCAAGAATTGTAAATGAGGTTGTTAGAGAAAGTAGGTCCATTCTTTCTTCCCATCCTTTAAACAAGCAAAGGGAAAAAGAGGGCAAGCTCCCGGCCAACGTAATTCTTACCCGGGGGGCGGGAATATATGAAAAAGTGGAGTCCTTAAAGGATAGATATGGGATCAGGAGCTGCTGCGTAGCTGGATCTGCCTTATACAAAGGAGTGGCCAAATATGTAGGAATGGAAATTCTGAAAGTTCCCGGAGCCACAGGAAGAATAGATACGGACATAGAGGCAAAAGCTAAGGTAGTCAGACAGGCTCTGGAAGAATTTGACTTTGTCTTTGTCCACGTTAAGGGGGCGGATAATGCAAGCCATGATGGAAACCTTAAGGGAAAGCTTTTGATGATTGAAAAAGTAGATAGATTAGTCCAGATTTTGTGCCAGGAGGATGTCTATCTTATCGTAACGGCTGACCATAGCACGCCTCTTTCCCTTAAAAGGCACAGCAGCGACCCAGTGCCAGTTTTATTTTATGGAAATGGGGTCAGACGGGATAAAGTGGATTTTTTTGACGAGATCTCCACTGCTTGCGGATGTCTGGGACATCTTACCGGAGTTGAGTTAAACAGGGCTATTATGGATCTAATGGGATGTGGACACATGTTTGGTTCGTGAGGAAAGTTTTAATCACACTTGCTTCTGGTAACTTACGGGTGTTGGACCACTAATAGCAGCTAAATATCAGAAATTGACGCCATCAATTTCTCGAAAGGGGTGATAAGATGATAGAAGTAACCGTTTCCAAAGTGGCTATCGATGTTAATTCAAAGATGCCAGTCATTGTGTTAAAGGAAAAAGAGGGAGATAAAACACTCCCCATTTGGATTGGACTATTTGAGGCACAGGCTATTGCCCTTGCT
>JBHIAL010000163.1:0-3823 GCA_046758525.1 bacterium | reverse complement strand
GAAAAACATCACAACGACGCGGCACAATCTTTGATGAAAGAACGCCGGGATGATCGTTTTGCATCCATTCTATTCGGCCCAGATCCTTATTTTGAAATCTTCTGCAATGAGGAGAAGGAACTTAGGGTCGGCGAATTTTCTGATAATCTCAGTTTCATAATTGTAGCCCACGGTCTCATAAATACCAAAGCCAAGGGTAGTTTCCTGAAGCTTCGAGAAGAACGTACAGCAGAGATGGCGGAAAAACTCTGCTGGCTCAGCACCTATCACAATATCTATGCCCCTGACGAACTTGTTGCCTTTCTAGGGTTTGTCGACGAAGAGTCATTTAACCGGGTTCGTCGTGTGGGGGATTTTCTTCTGGAGGAATACCTTTTCACCGGGTTAAGAAACCCAACGGGGATGTCATACCTTGCCAGTTACAATCAATTCATCTGCACTCCCCTTTTGCTCACCGGGAGTCAAATGTAAAACCGGCAACGGCCTATAACATGTTGTTTGCGGTCCGCTCTGCTCGCCAAATTCTAAAGCCAGCTCTCACCAGCCAATAAGCTTAGATAAATCCGGAAATAGGCTTAAAAAAAGCAATCTCCCACCAGAGCCTTCCAAACAAATTGACAAGTACTGGAATTTTCCTTAAGTTATCCTTAGAGGATGGCATTAGGAAATTCCTAAATAAGTGCCAAGAGGTTTGCGTATGAGTTGTCAGGCGAAAGGACACTTCTTAGTAAGTTCTAGGTAGTGGATTTATGAAAGATAAAGAAATAATCAAGAGTCCAGATACCAAAAAGAAAGATAGAGTTCCCCCGGGTCAAAGGATTACCGAAAAATGGCCAGTTCTCCATTACGGAAAAGTACCCAATATTGATACTTCTAAGTGGGGATTTACGATTTCAGGCATGGTCAAAAAGGAACTAAAGATTAGCTATCAAGAGTTCATGTCACTACCACGGGTGAAAGTATTTTCCGATATTCATTGTGTTACCGGCTGGTCAATGCTTAATAATCTCTGGGAGGGAGTAAGTACCAGGGTAGTACGGAAACTTACCCACATACTTCCTGAGGCCAGATTCGTTATGGTCCATTCCGCTGGAGGCTTTACCACCAATCTTTCGTTAAGCGATTTCTTCGAATCGGATGTCTTGTTTGCTATCAAACATAATAATGAATTACTTACCCCAGAGCATGGCTATCCGATACGGCTTGTCGTTCCCAGGCTTTATTTTTGGAAAAGTGCTAAGTGGGTTGTGGGTGTTGAGTTTATAGAAGAAGATAGAAAAGGATTTTGGGAATCTCATGGATACCACAATCACGGTGATCCGTGGAAAGAAGAAAGGTATAGCGGTTGATTGAAACTGTCCGCTCGTCCAAGAGGTAGTTTGTGGTTCAGGCCAAAGTCACATCTGCCTCTAGCAGACGTCGCAAACCGCCAAAACGTTGGCCTTCTAACCCCAAGATCACCAGCCAATAGGTTTGGACAAACACAGAAATAGGCTTTAAAAAAGAAATCTCCACCACAGCCCCCCAAACAGATTGACAACCACTGAAATTTGGCTTAACCTATCGTCAGAGGATGTTACTAGACAGTTCGTAAACAACTGGAAGTAGGTTCATACATCACTGGGGAAGAGATCCCATATCCTTCAACATTGAAAAAGTAGGAATTTTGTACATACCAAGGTGTATGAGGTCGCGGTTTCGATAATGTAGAACATTGATGCTAGGTTGGAATTAGTGTATATTAGGAGAACAGACAGAATGTTTGAGGCTATTACCTCTATAGTAGAGAAAAATATCCTTGAAGAGCCAAAATCAACAAGTGAAGACATGGAAAGGAGTTCATGTAGCTAATGTCACGCCACTGGCAGCAAGTGTTGGGTGTATCAAGGAAAAAGATGGCCGCGGGCAAGGAAAAAGGGCCCTCAGGGGTTCGATCCGCTGATGAAACTGGCTTGTTGGACGCCTATTCTCAGACTGTAGTGAGTGTGTCCGAGAAGTTGAGTCCCGCCGTAGTGCACATAAACTTAGTGCAGCGAGAAAGAAAACTAAGGGGGAATGGCTCCGGATTAATCGTGACCCCGGATGGTTATCTGTTAACCAACAGACATGTGGTCCATGAAGCGGAGATGATAGAGGTGACCCTCAACGATGGCCGGACCTTTTCCGCCGAGCTGGTGGGTGAGGACGCAGCAACAGACGTAGGGGTGCTTCGGATTTCAGCCTCCGATTTACCCTTAGGACAGCTTGGCGACTCACAAACCCTGAGGGTTGGACAGCTAGTAGTAGCAATTGGTAATCCCTTCGGCTTTCAATGTACAGTGACCGCTGGGGTGGTCAGCGCCCTGGGCCGCGCCCTACGCACCGAAACTGGTCGTCTTATCGAAAACATCATCCAGACCGACGCTGCCCTGAATCCTGGTAGCTCCGGAGGGCCTTTGGTTAATTCCAAGGGAATGGTGATAGGAGTCAACACGGCCATCATCTACCGAGCTCAGGGTCTCTGCTTCGCAATTCCGATAAACACGGTTAAGAGGGCGGCGGGGATGCTAATCGCCACCGGCAAGGTCAGTCGGGGCTATTTGGGCATTACTGCCCAGCCAGTGCCGCTCTATCCCCGTCTCACCAGAGCCTTGAAACTTACCCAAAAAAGCGGGGTGGGAGTGCTGGAGGTGATCCCCGGAAGCTCGGCACAAAGGGCGGGTCTCATGTCCAGGGATATCATCGTGAGCATCGCGGGCGTCCCCATATCCAACGTGGACGACCTGCACCGTTTTTTAGATGAACATCCGGTTGGAGAGAGCTACGAAATGATCGTTCTGCGGAGCGGGACTGCGATGAAACTGGTCGTGAGACCAGATGAGGTACCCTCCTAGGAGCAGTGAGAGGGGACATCTGTAGAAGCTCAGTTTTGGGAGACCATGCCATGTGGTGGTTTGATTAGGATGGCCACCCTGGAATGAGAGGACGACGAGAATAAGATTGCCCCAACAGCTGATAATACCGGACAAAAAGAAAATCAAAAAACTTCCCCAAATTGCCCTTGGCAACTTCTTCTATCCGCAAACCGTTGTACCTCCAACCCAAACACCCCCCAACCAATAAGTCTAAGAAGATGGGCTTGACAGGAGATTGATGAGCTTGACAAATTGGTGAAAGTGTGGTGTGGCTGGATTTAGTGATTTATTAGATTGTTAGTCTTTGGACTTTTCAGATGATCTTATGTTTACTCCACGGGGACCTCTGGATCCTTCCTCAACTTCGAATTCCACTGATTGTCCTTCTTTTAAGGAATCGAATTCTAGATCTTGAAGAGCTGTTCGGTGGAAGAATACGTCTTTTCCATCCTCGGTGGTGATAAATCCATAGCCTCGGTCTCTCATCAATCGTCCTATTATACCCTTAGCCACTTTATCATTCCTTTCAAGTTTCACTGCTTATTTTTCTTTACTTCACCTTCTCTCTTAAACCCTTCCCTGGCACAAACTTAGGAACCTTTTTAGCTGGGATCTGGATAGTTTCTCTTGTCTGAGGATTAACCCCTTTCCTTGCCTTTCTTTCCATGACCCGAAAAGTACCGAAGCCAACTAAAGTAACCTTTTCTCCTCTTACCAGGCAGTCGGTTATTGCTGAGATTGTTGCATCAACCGCTTCCCCAGATGTTTTCTTTGTTAGCCCTGTCTGGTTGGCTACTTCCTCTACTAATTCTGCTTTATTCATTGCACTACCTCCTGTTTTAATCGATATTTTATTGAAGAATTTATTCTTATGGTAGCTGAAAAGTGGCCCGTGTCAAAAAGAGCCTCACGGGATTTGAAGTGAGGGT